>JBBQOG010000013.1:0-18944 GCA_038330665.1 Bacteroidales bacterium | reverse complement strand
CCAGGGCATGTAAAAAACTCAGGCACTGTCGGGCCATCTCGTGTTCTCCGGGCAAGGCAGGGGTGGAAGCGACGGCCCTGTGTCCCTTTGGTGGCCACAATGGATTGATATTTAATGTAATATCCGATCCGTTTTCCTGGTATTTCCCGACGGAACTGGCTCCCCTGAGCAGGTCCACCGTGATCAGTCCGTCGGACTGTATAACCTCCAGTTTTCGTTCCGGAGTTTCGGAAAATTTCCGGATGCACAAATTGATCACCGTGCCATTGTGTAATTCAACTCTCACGTCAATCTGGATGGCAGTACCGTTTAATAATCTGGAGGCATGGGGCCTAACCCTTCTGACCGTGCTTCCGGCAAGTCCCAGTGCCAGATCCAGGTCGACCACCATTGTTTTGAATACCTGACGGCTACTTTCATGGGGCTCCGTGGCAGGAAGGTATTCGGTAAACCGGATATGCTGCGGCTGGCTGATGTGACTGAGGGTGCAGCGGAAAACCGGATCGTACCAGTCGTGGTGCCCCACCTGAACCTGAACGCGTGCCTCGTGGGCCAGCTTGACCATGCCAGGTGCCTCATCCATGAATTCGACCACCGGAAAACCGAGCGAAAGATGCCTCGATCGCCTGATCACCTGGATGGCTTCTTCCATGCGGTCGTCAATTTTCTCGGGGATCCAGATCAGATCCGAGAAATCGATGAGCTGCTGCGTATCCAGAGGGGTGGAGAGCCGGGGATCGAGCCAGCCCGAAACCGAGGACCCGGAAGCCTTTAACATTTCTGAAAGCACTTCTGGCCATTTTTCCTGTCCCGATAATATCCCGACCGAATACATGGTTTTTTTTACAAATAAACTTGTTTTTAATTCATTTACCGGTTCAAAACCGGACAACTTATTAAATTGCACCTGTGTAAAACCTATTTTTGCTGGATATTTTACTGAAATGCTTCAGAATCTGATCAAACAGTACGCAAATTTCCGGAATCTTTTCTTGTTCATTCTGACCGTCATGGTCGTTAGCCTGCCTTTGTCGAAATACCTGGCGAGTGCCTCGCAGATATTGCTGGTCGTGGCCTGGCTGATCGAGGGAAAATTCGATGAGAAGTGGCGACGCATCCGTATGAACCCGCAGATCCTGATCTTCCTGTTGATTTTCCTTGTTCCCGTGCTGGCCATGACCTACTCCGCGGATAGGAATTTTGGGTTGCACGACCTGAAACTGAAGCTCCCGCTGTTCATTATGCCGCTGATCCTGGGCAGCGTGAAGCCCTTGAATAAAAATGAGATGAGATTCGTCCTCGGAGGTTTTGTGCTGGCAGTTATGATCGGCGCTTACGTGAGCCTCAGTATTATGATGGGCTTTGGTCCCTCGGTTTATACCAGCGACCGTGAATCTGTCCTCTTTATTTCCCATATCCGGTTTGCACTGATGGTGGTGCTGGCAGTTTTTATCCTTTGCTATTATGCTTTTGATTCCGAATCACCGGCCCTCCTTACCTTTTTTCTTGTTGCACTTGCCTTGTGTCTGGTCTTGTTCCTGTTCGTACTGAAATCCTTAACCGGAGTGGTGATTCTGCTGATTGGCGGATGGATCCTGGGATTACGATGGGGCCTCAAACAGAAGGATCTGATGATGAGATGGTTTACTATGGTGGCGCTGATCACCCTCCCGGTTCTTGTTGCTTTTTATCTCGGCGGACAGGTCAACCGTTTTTATACCATCCATGAACAGGAGGGGCCCACCGACCGCACTACGGTAAACGGAAACCTCTACTGGAACGACACAACGAACCAGATGATCGAAAACGGCTATTATGTGGGTCGTTATCAGTGTCAGGAAGAATTGCGTCCGGCCTGGAACCGCGTAAGCAAGCTGGATTACGATGGACCCGACCTTAAGGGACAGGAGCTGAAATATACGCTCATACGCTATCTGACTTCAAAGGGCCTCAGAAAGGACGCTTACGGTGTTTCCCGGCTGAATGTCCAGGATATTTATCTGGTTGAGAATGGCTATGCCAACTGCATCTACGAACATCCCAGAAGATTCAGTGTACGGATTTATGAAACGATCTGGGAAATAGACCAATACCGCAAAGGCGCCAACCCCAGTGGTCATTCGGTAACCCAAAGGCTCGAGTACCTGAAAACCGGCTGGGCGATCTTTCGCGACCATCCGCTTTTCGGAGTGGGAACCGGAGATACCCAAATGGCATTCGATAATAAATATGACCAGTTAAATTCCCATCTGGCCCCTGAATGGCGGTTGCGTGCACACAACCAGTTCCTCACTTTTCTGATCGCTTTCGGTCTCGTCGGATTTCTGCTCATCATGGCAGCCATCCTGATTCCCATGCAGATCGGACCCCGGAAGAACTCCTATTTCATTCTGATGCTTTCTCTGGTGCTGCTGCTTTCCATGCTCAATGAAGATACGCTGGAAACACAGGCGGGAGTGGCCTTCTTTACTATATTCTATTGTATTTTCGTTTTTGCAGACGGGAGTACCAATGCCCCCTCGAAGAGTTGTCATCCCCGCGAACGCGGGGACCCCGTCGCTTAGCACGAAAGCTGACAGGGGCGCTCTCAATGAATGCCCGGGTTTAGGGCGGGGTCCCCGCGTTCGCGGGGATGACAACTCTTCGAGGGTAATTTAATGATAATTAATGTTATGAATAAAACAGATCTCGAATTTCTGGCCCGGACGGTTCAACTTGCCCGGGAAAATGTAGCGAAGGGTGGCGGACCGTTTGGGGCGTTGATTGTAAAAAACGGCAAGCTGATTTCAGAATCGGCCAATCAGGTCATTTCCATACCCGACCCTACCGCACATGCTGAGATCCAGGCAATCCGGCTCGCCGCGGCCAGTTTGGATACCTTTAACCTCGCCGGAACCACCCTCTATACTTCCTGCGAACCCTGCCCGATGTGCCTGGGAGCACTCTATTGGGCGCGCATCAGCCGCGTGGTGTACGCTTCTGACCGGTTCGATGCCGAAAGAGCCGGTTTCCGCGATGCCGAACTCTATATGGAAATTGTGATGGACCCCAACCAGCGGGGAACTAATTTCGACCAGCTGCAGGTGCCGGATGCGGGGAAGGAGTTCGACGAATGGATCCAATCCGACCAGAAACTCGACTATTGAATCCCCGAAGGACACCCGGAAGCACTCCTCATCCAGGGTATCGGTAATGTGTATGGTCAGAAACGAGTAACAAAATTACTCGATATCAATCAAGAAATTAGTGGGAAAATTTGAGCGCTTCCGAAATGAACTGGCTGTAAGATGGTTTTGAAACATCCGAATTCTCCACTGGACCCCACGTAGGAATTGACTATGCCGACGAACCCTGGAAAAGTAAACCCTGGCGGTTTATTCGAACGGGTCCGGTCAGATATTAGGATGTTTCTCTTAAAAGGTGTATCCTAACTCAACGGTTAAGGGTACTTTTACTGCATCATTTTCGGTAAAGAGATTGCCATTTGAATAGTGCCCGATCTTCAGGTCAGCATTGAACCGGCGTTGTTTACCCACAAAAATCCCGGTGCCCATGGTATCCTGGAAGGTGAAATTCTGCCCCATCAGGAATCCATCCAGCAGGGTACCGGAGATATACGCAGGTCCGGCCACGGAGTAATAAAAGTAGCAATCTACCATTTTGGTGTGCAGATAGTTGAACCGGAATACCGGGAATACGGAAAGGGTGAAAAATCCGTTGTGATATTTATTGGTTTCCCAAAGGCAGAAATTGGTGCCCCAATCCAGCGAGAACACCTTCGCACCATGATAAACATTTCGCTGGTAGGTCCACGACATTCCGTTGTTGACTTCGGCATAGCCCCCCCAGAAAACCGGAATTTTCCCTTCCGACAGAAAGTTGTTCACCCCATATCCCAGGATATTGCTGGTAAGACCAATCCTCATCATCTGTTTCGGAAAAAAACGTCCGGCAGCTGCCACCTTTTTCAGATGTTCTTCGGTTCGGGGAAGCAGATGATAGCAAAACCCGGGGCTGAAAAAGGTGGTATAGGGTTGATTGGCCTTTTTGTTTGCCGGGGAATAGGACAGGATCGCCTGAAGTGCCCAGTGCCTGTTGATATTGTACTTCAGCCCGGCCCCGAAAAGGAAGGTTGCATAGTTGGCATCCTTAACCACGGTGGTTCCATCCCAGTATTCAAAACCATGGCGGGTGATAATACCCAATCCCCCTTCCCCATATATGGCAAAGTGCTTACCCAAAGGAAGCTGTGGTTTCAGGGTCAGACCGGCCACATTCATCCATACCGAGTTGGTGGTGAAGACGTCATTGGCTGAATACCGGTATTTTACCCACAGAACCGGTCGCATGTAGGTGATCTGTGCCGACAGGTATTTGTTGATATCGTAGCCGAAAAGTACCAGGCGAACCGCCACATGGGGCACTGTTACCGACTCAAAATTAAATCCCGGTTCGAGCTGCTGGGCGGTGAACGGATAATTGATGCTCCCGATATTGACTTCGGTATAGGATTTTCGCAGCAGGAGGGGAAGTTGCGCACGCTCGTCCTGTGAAACAGCCGGCAGCGTCAGGAACAGGAAAGCAATAAAGATGATCGTTTTTAAACTGGTCATTTTCATTTCGTATCAGGGGTGAAAGTACAAAATTTCAGGTTCCTCCTGATAATGCCTACTTTTGCAGCATGAAAATAGGCTCCATAGTTTTACCGGAGAGACCGCTGATCCTCGCTCCCATGGAAGATGTGACGGATGCGCCATACCGACTGTTGTGCAAGCGCTACGGGGTGGATCTGATGTTTTCGGAGTTCGTGGCGTCGGAAGCTGTGATCCGGAAGATCGGTAAAACCCTTCAAAAGATGGAAATCCATCCCCTTGAACACCCCTATGGGATTCAATTATACGGTAAGGAAATCTCTTCGATGGTGGAGTCAGCTAAAATCGCGGAGCAATATGAACCCGACCTGATCGATCTGAATTTTGGCTGTCCGGTTAAAAAAATTGCAATGAAAGGGGCCGGTGCCGGCATGCTTCGAGATATTCCCAACCTGTTGAAAATGACCGCCTCAGTAGTTAAGGCAACCCGACTGCCAGTGACTGTTAAAACACGACTGGGTTGGGATGCAGACAGCAAAATAATTGTGCAATTGGCCGAACAGCTGCAGGATACCGGCATCCAGGCACTTACTATTCACGGTCGCACCCGGGCCCAGATGTACCTAGGGGAGGCCGACTGGACCCTGATTGGGGAAGTCAGAAACAATCCCCGGATGACCATCCCGATCATCGGGAACGGAGATATTGATTCGGCCGTGAAAGCAAAAAATGCATTCGACACCTATGGGGTCGACGCCGTTATGATCGGTCGCGCCGCCATCGGCCGCCCCTGGATTTTCAGAGAAATCAGGCACTATCTGGATACCGGTGAATTATTGCCGCCGGTGCTGGTCCGCGACCAGATCGAGCTGATCCGGGAACATGTGATGCTTTCACTCGAAGGCCGCCATGAAGTGAGCGCCGTAAAAAGCATGCGCCGGTTTTTTTCCGTGTATTTCAAGGGTCTGCCCGATTTCAGGGATACCCGTGTGAAACTGCTTCAGGCGGAAACCCTGGATGGTGTGAATGAATTGTTGAATTATATCGGGGAAAGGTGGGGGAATATGCCCGCCTACTCGTTGGCCGATTCTGTCGTAAAATAGCGTTTTTTCATCACCCGCAACGGCACCCAGGCCGCAAAGAATCCAATGATTCCAACCATTGTGGCTACCATCAGGAAGTCGCTCAGTAACATCCTCACCGGATAAATGTTCACCACAAACGAACCGGAATCGGGAAATCGTACCAGTCCGAATTGCTGTTGCGCCACGCAAATCAGCGCACCCAGGATTAGTCCGATCACCATACCTACGCCAGTAACCAGCATCCCTTCCCACAAAAACACCTGACGCACTTTGAGCTGGCTGGCCCCAAGGCTTCGTAAAACCTGCATGTCGGCCTTTTTCTCCAGCATCAGCAGGGTTAATGAAGTGATGGTATTGAAGGATGCCACCATGAGAATAAAACTGAGAATCAGAAAGATGGCCCACTTTTCGGAAGTCATTACCCGGTAAAATCCCTCATGCTGGCCCAGGCGGTCGGCTACTTTAAAATCCGTGCCTAGCAGGGTACGGATCTTTTTTATTACCTCCGGAACCTGAAGGTGATTGCCGGCTTTGATTTCCAGGGCACTGATCTCATTTTCCGGATAATCGAAGAGGTCGCTGGCAAAATCAAGGGGAACAATCAGGTATTTGGAATCGTATTCCTGCTGAATTTCGAATACCCCCGACGGGAACAGGAACCGGTGTTTAAAGGATTCCATCGGATTCAGGAGAATTTTTCCGGTTCGACGGGGAACATAAATATGGATCGGATTGATGAAGTTAAGCCCTACACCCAGTTCGCCGGCCAGCCCCTTTCCAATTACCGCCAGCGGTTTATCCGGGTTATCCAGCTGAATATCGCCATCATATAACATGGAATCCAACCCCGAAACACGGGTGAAATCCGCACCCACCCCTTTGATGGTGGCAATCGCCTGCTGGTCACGGTATTTAAGCAGGGCATTTTCTTCCAGTACACGACAGTAATCGGCCACGCCGGGAATGGCTTTAATCCGGTCCAGAAAATCCGGATCGGCTATAAATGTTTTACCCTCTACTGCCGTAATTCTAATATCCGGATCAAAGGAACTGAACAGCGACCGGATCAGATGGTCCAGTCCATTGAAAACAGAAAGCACGATCACCAGGGTCATGGTGCCGAGGGTGATGCCGGCTACCGAGATCCGGGAAATCCAGTTAATGATGTGCCGCGAGCGGCGAGCCTTGAAATATCGGAATGCGATAAAAAAGGGCAGGTTCATTACTTCAATAATTCACTGATCCTATCGACATAATCCATGGAATCATCGAGGTAAAAGCGTAATTCCGGAATGTGCCTCACCTGTTTACCGATTTTCTTGCCTAGCTCGAAACGGATCATTTTATTCTGATCTTCAAGGGTTTTCACAACTTCCTCCGCCCGTGCCGAAGGAAAAACGCTGATATACGACCGGGCCTGACTGAGATCAGGACTGATCCTTACCTGGGTAACCGAAATCATCGATCCGACACCGGAAAGACTGGTGTTTCCGCGGAAAAATTCGGCGAGTTCTTTCTGAATCAGCCGGGCTATTTTTAATTGACGTGTGGTCTCCATTTGTGGTCCTCCTTCGCTGGTTAATCGATATCAAAGGTAATCAAACCGCACTAAAGCAGGAATTTCTATCTTTGCGACTCTTAATACAGAACAAAATCAGCATGCAAGAAACGGTTTTAAGCGGAATCCGATCGACCGGAAACCTTCATTTGGGGAATTATTTTGGCGCCATCAAGAACTTTGTTCGGATGCAACATGAATATAAATGCTATTTTTTTGTGGCCGACTGGCATTCGCTCACCACACATCCGCACCCGAACGACCTGCATGGCAATGTGAAAACCGTTTTGTCGGAATACCTGGCCTGCGGGATCGATCCGGAGGTAGCTACCCTTTACATTCAGAGCGATATTTCCGAGATCGCCGAGCTCTATCTGCTGATGAACATGAATGCGTATATCGGGGAACTGGAGCGCACGACCACTTTTAAGGAGAAGATCCGGAAACAACCGGATAATGTGAACGCCGGATTGCTGACCTATCCGGTTTTGATGGCTACAGATATCATTGTGCATAAGGCCAATAAGGTTCCGGTAGGGAAAGATCAGGAACAAAATATTGAGATGGCCCGACGATTTGCCCGCCGATTCAACACCATTTATGGTACTGAATATTTTCCGGAGCCCGAAGGTTTCAGTTTCACCAAGGAACTGGTAAAGATTCCGGGTCTCGACGGATCCGGGAAAATGGGAAAATCGGAAGGCAACGCCATCAATCTGGCCGACGATGCGAAAACCATTCACAAAAAAGTGATGGGAGCGGTGACCGATGCCGGTCCAACCGAAATGAACCAGACGCCTCCCGAGGCCATCGAAAATCTATTTAAGCTGATGGAAGTTGCCAGCGAACCGGAAACGGTGCTCCATTTCCGGGAGCAATATGCTAAATGTGCCATCCGATACGGCGATCTGAAAAAGCAATTGTCAGCCGATATTATTCAGTTCACGGCTCCTATCCGTGAAAGAATCATCGAAATTCAATCCGACAACGAATACCTCGCAAAAGTGGTGAAGATGGGAGCCGAAAAGGCCCGGATCAGTGCCGCCGCCACGTTGCGGGATGTACGCCAGATTATCGGGTTCCGTAAATTTTAATTCCGGAGGAGCCTGTAGAGACGCATAATTATGCGTCTCTCCGACGTACACTGGGCGAATGTCAATCATCGCAAATCATTTTTTCGGGTAATCCAAATTATAATGCAGCCCCCGGCTCTCCTTCCGCTGCCGGGCATGTTTAACAATGAGGTAGGCTACCTTGATGGCATTTCTCAGTTCGCAGAGTTTGACCGAAAGGGTGGATTGGCCGTATAGTTCCTCGGTTTCACGATATAATATATAAATGCGGTCGAGGGCTCTTTTCATACGGGCATTGGTGCGGACGATTCCGACATAATTTGACATGATTTGTTGCAACTCCCGGGTACTTTGCGTGATCAGCACCATTTCATCCGGGTCGTGTGTACCCTCGTCGTTCCAAGGCGGGATGTTTTCCTGATGTTTGAGATTCGGTAATTTGTCGCCTGAGTCCATGGCTGCGCGGTGGGCGAATACAACGGCTTCGAGCAAAGAATTGGATGCCAGTCGATTGGCTCCATGTAATCCGGTACTGGCCACTTCGCCTGCTGCATATAAATTTTGAATGGTAGTCAACCCGTTCTCATCGGTTCGGATTCCTCCGCAGAAATAATGAGCAGCAGGAACCACCGGCACGGGATCTTTGGTCATATCGATACCGATCGACAAGCATTTTTTATAAATGTTTGGGAAATGGGCCTTCAATCCTTCGGGATCGCATTGGGTACAGTCGAGGTAAACGTAATCCTCACCACGGTTTTTGAGTTCGGCATCGATAGCCCGGGCCACGATATCGCGCGAAGCCAGGGATCCACGGGGATCATATTTTTTCATGAATTCTTCCCCATCCTGGGTTTTCAGAATTCCGCCGAAGCCGCGTACCGCTTCCGAAACCAGAAACGAGGGGCGTTCCCCGGGATGGTATAAACTAGTGGGATGGAATTGAAAGAATTCCACATTATCCACATAGGCTTTCGCCCGGTAAGCCATGGCAATTCCGTCGCCGGTGGCAATCGGGGGATTCGTGGTGGTTTGATAGATGAACCCGCTGCCACCAGTAGCCAGCAGCGTTATTTTGGACAGGATCGTGTCG
Organism: Bacteroidales bacterium; assembly: GCA_038330665.1. Taxonomy (GTDB): domain Bacteria; phylum Bacteroidota; class Bacteroidia; order Bacteroidales; family UBA12481; genus UBA12481. The sequence goes on along the minus strand of JBBQOG010000013.1, from coordinate 9,543 downwards.
ATCCGGTTATTGGCGATATCGAAAGTATAGGCACCATAACACTCGATATCAGGATTTCCACGGAACACCGGAGTACCCTTGTGATGTTGGGTGATTAGGTCGAGGGCAAAGGAATTTTCAAAAATGGTGATTTTCGGATGGGCCCTGACCCGGCTCAAAAGTGCCCGCATGATCTCGGCTCCGGTGCTGTCCTTGTAATGCAGGATCCGGCGCTCGGAATGACCGCCCTCGCGGTTGAGGTTGAATTTGCCGTCGATGTCCTTATCAAAATTGGCGCCCCACCCAATCAGGGATTTTATCTGATCGGGCGCTTCATTCACTACCATCCGTACAATCTTCTCATCGCAAAGCCCGTCGCCGGCAATGAGGGTGTCCTGGACATGTTTTTCCAGATTATCAGGGGCATACGTGACCGACGCGATCCCACCCTGTGCATACCAGGTGTTGGTTTCCTCGAGGTTGGTCTTACTAATGAGTATTACGCTTCCAAATTCGGCAACCTGGAGTGCAAAGGACAAACCCGCAAGCCCGCTGCCGATAACCAAAAAATCAGTTTTGTGTTCCATCGGTGCAAAAATCGGATAAATTAAGGAATTACCCTATTTTTGTGGCCTGATATACCGATAGTTTCCCTATGAATCAAGAAGAAGTCTTTAAGAAGCTGGTTTCCCATTGCAAGGAATACGGTTTCGTTTTCCAGTCGTCAGAAATTTACGACGGGTTAAGTGCTGTATATGATTACGGCCAGTATGGCGTAGAGTTGAAAAACAACATCAAGAAATATTGGTGGGATTCGATGGTACTCCTGCATGAAAATGTGGTCGGGCTCGATACGGCCATCTTTATGCATCCGACCATCTGGAAGGCATCCGGTCATGTGGATGCCTTCAATGATCCCCTTATTGATAACAAGGATTCGAAAAAGCGGTACCGTGCCGATGTGCTGATCGAGGACGAATTGGCGAAACTCGATGGAAAAATCGACAAGGAAGTGGAGAAAGCACACAAAAGGTTTGGCGACACTTTTGATGAAACCATGTACCGTCAAACCAATCCAAGGGTTCTGGAAGTACAGGCCAAAAGGGATGAACTTCATAGCCGGTTTGCCAAAGCGCTCGTGGATGCGGATCTGGATGCATTGCGCCAGATCATTGTTGATCACGAGATTGTGTGCCCGGTGTCGGGTACCAAGAACTGGACGGAAGTGCGGCAATTTAACCTGATGTTTTCCACCGAGATGGGATCAACGGCCGAGGGTGCGCTGAAAATCTACCTTCGTCCTGAAACCGCCCAGGGGATTTTTGTGAATTATCTGAATGTGCAAAAAACGGGAAGGATGAAGCTTCCGTTTGGAATTGCACAGATTGGGAAAGCATTCCGTAATGAGATCGTTGCCCGCCAATTCATCTTCCGGATGAGGGAATTTGAACAGATGGAAATGCAATTTTTTGTGAAGCCGGGCGAGGAACTCAGCTGGTTCGAATATTGGAAAGCCACCCGTATCAAATGGCACCGGACACTCGGATTTAACCCTGAACATTACCGTTTTCATGATCATGATAAGCTGGCGCATTATGCCAATGCCGCTACGGATATCGAATACAAGTTCCCGTTTGGTTTTAAAGAGGTGGAGGGAATTCACTCCCGTACCGACTTCGATCTGAAACGCCACCAGGAATTTTCGGGCCGCAAAATCCAGTATTTCGATCCGGAAACCAACGAGTCATTTGTTCCCTACGTCGTGGAAACCTCCATCGGCGTCGACCGCATGTTCCTGCAGGTGATCGCCGCTGCCTATACTGAAGAGGAGGCTCCTACTGCGGAAGGCGGCACCGATATCCGTACCGTTCTAAAAATCCCGGCCCCTCTGGCCCCGGTTAAACTGGCTGTTTTTCCACTGGTGAAAAAAGACGGCCTGCCCGAAATTGCACGGCAAATCATTGATGAACTGAAATTCGATTTCTATTGCCAATACGATGAAAAAGATTCCATTGGCAAACGCTACCGCCGTCACGATGCCATCGGAACCCCCTATTGCGTGACCGTTGACCATCAGACCGTTGAAGACCAAACCGTTACCATCCGGGATAGGGATACCATGAAGCAGGAACGCGTGACGATTGCAAGCCTGCGTGAAATGGTGGGTAAGAATGTGAATATGAAGAACCTTTTGAAATAATCAGGCAGGAATCCGGAAATTCGAAGACCGACAACTGACAACTGACAACTGACAACCCACAACCGACAACAATATCCCAGACTATGAAAACAATACTGCGTTCAGTAATTCCCGAACTGCTGATGGTTGCTATCATGGCGGCTCTTGCCCTGGCTTTCATGAGCCCTGTTTTTGAAGGCAAGATTCTGTATCAGAATGATATCGTGCAGGCTAAGAATATGGCCAATGAGGTGGAGAAGTACCAGAAGCAAACTGGCGAGTATTCTGCCTGGACCAACTCAGCCTTTTCGGGAATGCCCACGTACCAGATTAAGTCCGCCCCATCGGGGAATATTTTTCTTGAGTTATTCAGATGGCTGAAATTGTTCCTTCCCGGTTACACGGTGGCCATCCTTTTTGTGGCCATGCTGGGTTTTTATTTTCTGCTGCGGACGCTGAAACTTTCGCAATGGCTGGCATTGGCCGGTGCGGTGGCGTTCGGGTTCGGTGCGCATAACCTGCAGCTTATTGCGGCCGGCCACGTGAGTAAGATCTATGCCATTGCCTATATGGCTCCGGTGATTGCCGGCATGTTCCTGGTTTTCAAGCGAAAATACCTGGTTGGCGGACTGGTTACGGCCGTCGGATTCGGGATTCAGCTGGTGACCAATCATCCACAGGTATCCTATTACCTCGGGCTTATTATCCTGGCATACATGTTGGTGGAACTTATTTATGCCATCCGTGAAAAGTATTTCGATCATTTTGTGAAAGCGGGGATTACCCTTTTTGTCGCGCTGGTGCTGGCTATCCTTCCCAATATGACGGCCCTCATGACCACTCAGGAGTATGCCAAAGAATCCACCCGCGGAGTTTCAGAACTGGTGAAACCGGGTGAGACCAAAACCAAGGGATTGGATATCAATTATATTACCGACTGGAGCTATGGAATCGGTGAAACCCTCAACTTGTACATCCCTAATTTCAGCGGGGGCGGTTCCAGTCACGACCTGGGAACCGGTTCAAAGATGTACCAGGCCATGATCAGCAATAATATTCCTGCCGCACAGGCACAACAGTATACACGCGGCGTATCCTACTGGGGTAGTCAGAACCTCGGAACGGCTGGTCCGCATTATATCGGAGCCATTACGGTTTTTCTGGCCATACTCGGTTTGTTTATTGTTAAGGGTAAAAAGAAATGGTGGCTGGCGCTGGTCATTTTCCTGTCGATCATCCTGGCCTGGGGGCGTAATTTTATGGGACTCACAGAATTCTTTGTGAACTATTTCCCCTTGTATTCGAAGTTCCGTGATGTTACCAATACCCTGATCATTGCACAGTTTGCCATACCCTTACTCGCCTTTCTGGCGGCCAAGGAGTGGTTCGACGATCAGGAAACGGATCTTAAAATCAAGTTGAAAAAGCTTTATATCGCGGTGGGGATTGCCGGCGGCGTTGCCCTCGTTGTGGCCCTGATTCCGTCGCTTTTCGGATCTTTCGCGAGCAGTGCCGACACTATTTTTCCGGAATGGCTCAAGGAACCCGTCCGCCAGGACCGGCTCAGTCTGGCTCGCAGCGATGCTTTCCGTACGCTCCTCTTTATTCTGGCTGCAGCCGGAATCCTTTGGTATTCGATCAGGTCTAAAACGAAAAAGGAATATATCTATATCGGATTGGCACTTTTGATATTGATTGATATGTGGTCGGTGGATAAAAGATACCTGAACAAGGACAACTTTATCAATAGCCGCCAGATCGAACAGGCGTTTAAGGCCACTCCGGCCGATGAAACCATCCTGAAGGACAAATCACCGGGTTACCGGGTGCTCGACCTTACCAGCAGCCCTTTCCAGAGTGCGCGGGCTTCGAGATTTCATAGTTCGATAGGCGGTTATCACGGAGCCAAGCTGGGTCGTTATAAGGATCTGATCGATAAGTATCTGGCTCCGAATGAGGCTGCTATCAGAGGCGTTTTTCAGGATAAACCCTCTTTCGAAAAGTTTGATGCCGCCATCGCCGGGATGAATGTGCTGAACATGCTGAATACGAAATATGTGATTATCAGCCCGAATGCTCCGGTACAAAATGCTCACGCTTATGGCGAAGTCTGGTTCGTGGACCGCGTAAACTGGGTGCAGAATGCTAATGCAGAGCTCGATGCGCTTGGGGCTACTCCCTTATCGACTGATGCCGTGGTGGATAATCGTTTCAAGAATCAGTTGGCCTCCTTGCCAGCACAGCTTTCACCGAATCCGGAACCGGATTCCATTGCCCTGGTGGAGCGTCTGCCGAACTATCTGAAATATCAGTCCAAAACATCGGATTCACGCCTGGCCATCTTTTCGGAGATCTATTATCCGTATGGATGGAAAGCCACCATTGATGGAAAGAAAGCGGATTATATCCGTGCCGACTATGCCCTCCGTGCCATGGTGATCCCGTCGGGGAGCCACAGTATCGAGTTCCGGTTTGATCCGCAAACGCTTAAAACCGGTAAAATGATCAGTCTGATCGGAAGCTTTCTGATATTGCTGCTGATTATCGGGGTCGTGGTGATGGAGGTGAGAAGGCAGTCAGCAGTTGGCAGTAGGCAGTAGGCAGCAGTTGGCAGGGGGTCACTCTTTGACACAACGGACATAGCAGGCTTCAGGGGTGTTGTATCCGATGATATACCCCAACAATTCGTGATAGATCCAGGCGGTGCGATTAAAGCTTTTTACGAATTTCCAGGTGTCGGCCGCGAGGCTGATACCGGTATAATAGCAGGTGGTATCTGACCCGGTGAAGTCGGAGGTCCAGTAGCGCACGGTGGCCTGGTTTTCGAGGAATTCCCCTTTTAACGGATTTTTCGGATCGCCATATCGGAAATAGCCATGCATTTCTATACCCAGGTTCTGGATGGATTCGCGTCCGAAATAGTATTGAATATCAAATGGTTGTGGATAATTCTTAAACAGGTCGGTCCAGATGGCGGTTGAGGGGATTTTCCATCCGGGCGGGCAGATAGATCGGGAAATGGATCCGCCAGGATAATACTGCGCCTCGTTCCAGGTATATAACCCCCCATAATAATCGAATTCAGTGTTATCGTTGAAAGAAAAGTATTCCGCTGTTTCATCATTGTGCAGCGGGACCTGGGTGCTTACCGGCATCCCAAAACGGAGGTTTTCGGCCATCCACCAGTTGCCGCTTATTTTTACGATTTCATAGATTTTCCCATCACGCGAATCGGTCAGGTAATCAGTCTGATGGTTGACGTTCAGGATATAAACCGAATCGGTTACCTGTGCGGTTCCGCCGTTATCGTCGGCCACTTCCAGAATATAGTGCTGATAACCGGTTTGACTGAAACGGGCGGCGAAGCTCGGTCGGGTTGAATATTCAGTGTCCCAGGTCCCGTCGGCATTGGTATCCCAGCGGTATCGCAGCGCAAAATAGGAAGTTTCGGCATCGGATGAATTCTTGCCGTCGAGCATGAATACGGTGGCAGTATCTCCCACACCGGGCACCGATTGTACGGCAGCATGGGGAGGGGTATTTTCCGGTTCGCATGCGATCAACAAACTGATCAGGAGGCTATATAGTAATATTCGGTGCTTCATATCAATTAAACCTGAAGTTAAACTGGCGCGTAAACTGTCCTGAAGCGATGGAATCCCGGCTTCGCAGATCCAGCTGAATATCAAAGGAGGTAAGAGTTTGTGAGGTAAACAACCCGATGCCGTTAACCACATTGGTTACCGGAAACCCGATCTGGTCGGAAGGAAGGATTTGATTCATCAGGCGGTAATCATACAAATCCGCCGGAATCCCTACCACCACCACCTGAAAACTCGTGATTTTCCGGTAAGTGACCTTACGGTCGGCCGGGACCTGACCGGCAATCCGCTTCATCATAGCCTGGCCGAAAACCGATTCTTTAGTGACATCATTGGCGGCTGTGCTGTGGAATTCTCTCCAATTAACTGACCGGCTGATGATGGTATCTGCATAAATATCGTAATAATTGAGCCGGAAGTACAGTTCGGAATAGGGGGCTTCTGTTTTCCAGGAAAAATCCAGCGGGTCGAGAAACAGGTTCTGCTGAAAAGTTAATCGCGGACTGAGTAATCGACCTGCGGGAAATGCCATCGTTTTGGCAAAAATCAGCGGATTCCCGGGGATCTCAACGGTTAAATGGTACTCCTGATTCAGGACGGTACCGGAAAACAGGGGCTCATTGATGGCCGATTTTACCAGGATATAGTTCCAGTTCGGAGTGGCCGCAAACACGCCGGGCAGGCGGGAGTTCAGGTTGTATTTAAACAGTTCGGCCCGGCAGATCAGGATATCCCCGTTCCATTTTTCGAGCCAGACCCGTGCTTGGGGGAAATATACCGAATCCTCAATCCGTGCATAGTCGAGTGCGGATCCTAATCCTGAAAAGGTTTTGGTTACACGAACGGTGAGCGTATCGCGTTGGATCTCAATAACACTGTAAACTACCGGGATAGCCCTTTGGGAAGGGGATATCGAATCGAGTTCATTGGAACAGGATACCATGAAAAAACCGGAAATTCCTATGATCAGAATAGTCCTGATCAGATTGAAAAGTTTCATCAAGTTGCAAAAATCAGAATAACAATGGGGGATGTGCAAAGTTACCACAATTAATAAGAATGAGGAGAATCCAATGCCAGCATAAGAGTTTTAACCCTTTATTCCAGCGATATCTCCTTCTCCAGCACACCACCGCGTGTCGAAAGTACCTTCACCTTGCCTTTTACCGGCTCACCGGATTTAACCCGGACGGTAAAAGAGGCGGAGGCTTCCTGATTCTGCCACAAATGTTTGGCATACCTCGCCTTATCGCGGGTTTTAGGATCGATGATCCGTAGCTTTTTCGTATCACCTTCCAGCAATTTTTTATCAAAATCCAGCACCGCCTGATCCGGCTGCACGATTTTAACCCTTTGTGCCATATCCAGCGCAGTAGGAATTCTGCCCGTATTTTTCCAGCTCACTGTTACCCTATAATCCACCGAATCCTTGATACTTACTGCCTTTTCACTTTCCTTTTTGCCCTTTTGCCCTTTTGCCCTCTTGCCTTCCTCTCCGATTGAAGGCCCCACTTTTACCGAAACCCATTCCAGCGTGGGCAAATCCATTGCCATGGCCAGATTGAACATTGCCTGCTTGCGGATCCAGGGCTCCAGATGCTCGGGCGGGGGATTCTGTGAGAAAAACTTGGGATGATAACCGCCAAGTTGCACCGGGCCCAGAAATGGATGCATGAGGGTGGTCCATTCCTTAAATCCGCGTCCTCCATTTTCCTGATCATCCCAAAGCAGAATATCGAGTTCATCCTTTTTACCATCCTTGTTCAGGTCGCCATACAGTCCACCATTCCAGATTTCATCGCCATACCAGATGGCGCCATAATAGCTGTAGCCGAAATCGGGCCCATGACCGAACAGCGGCTCCGGTTTAGCGCTGTCGCCGGTATAATCATTCACCGGTTCCTTGGTGTTGTATTCATCGTATACATCTCCGGCCCAGGGGTATCCCGTGATTTTCATTCCCACCGTATCGTAATGTTCAAGCAACCGGCGGTCGGCATCATACATGCCTTTGGCCGAAAATTCGGTTGAAGGTCCGCGGAGGTGCATGGGCACCCGGGTATCCATCGAGTTCACCACCGAAACGTTTGGATGGGTGATCAGGAAACTGAATACGGCACGGGTTTCGGATTCGCTGAGCGGAAATTCCCCGGCGCCCCCCTGGGTCCAGCCGCGACCGGTGGCATCCAGCCCCTCATCGGGCCGCCAGTTTTCGGGATAGTTGCGATGCAAATCGAGTCCCCCGATGCCGTCCTCATTGATTTTTCCGTCGCCGTCGTTGTCCCAGCCTTCGGACGCCGACGACCACAGGCCCTGTCCTTTCGGTACACGCTTCATCAGTCGACCCGATGGATCGCGCGGATCGGGAACGAGTGTCCCTTTTTCAAGATCCACCCAGCGCATGCTATACAATACGCCGTCACCGTCGAGATCTTCGCCCGGATCCTCGTCGAGCAAACCGTCGTTGTCATTATCATTGGGACGCACGGTACTGCGGTTGCTCTGTGCGGTATTCAGGTATAAATTGGAACCGTCGGGGTTATTTTCCGGACGGATATAGATAGCCTTGGTATCGATCAGTCGGGTGATTTCCGGATCTTTGCCGTAAGCGGTGAGCAGGTGATCGAGGAGCCATAAGGCCGATTCCGTTGCCGTGACTTCCCCCGAATGACGGCCGCCTTCAAAAAATGCCGCGGGCTTGTCCGTATCCTTTCCGGTCTTTTTATTCGTCAGCGTGATTTGCAGGATCGGCCGACCTTCATAGCTGAATCCAACCTCATAGAGATCAACCAGATCCGGATATTCCTTAGCAAAGCGATTCATCCAGGTATACACCACATCGCAGCTGTGGTAACGGTCCCAGGTGAGGGAGTCCCCGGCGGTATACTCCACCTCCCGGTGCACCACCTGCGGAAATACACTGGCTCCGTGCCGGTAACCCTTCACCGTGTAATGCGTGGAGTCCTTGTCCGATTCCGGCCATTTCACCTCCGTCAGAGGGCGCACCTGAGCGTTGGTGACTGAGGGCAATAGGGCCAGGAGGAAGTAGGCAGTTAGCAGTAGGCGGTGGGCAGTTGGCAGTCGGCAGTCGGCAGTTGGCAGCTTAAGGGATTTCATGCGTATCATGGATTTTAATTTTATTAATAAATTGATAATTAAACAATTAGCCTATTGTATATATGATCCTTTCCCACTGCCCCCTGCCAACTGCCAACTACCTACTGCCCCCTGCCCACTGCCCTCTGCCAACTGCCGACTGCCAACTGCCTACTTCCCACTTCCCACTGCCCCCTGCCTAGAATCTTTTATTTATCAAAAAGTACCAAACAAACCGCACCGCGATCGGTATATGACGAAGCACCGTTGGAATCAATCCATAGTGCCGCACCATCGAGTGAAACCGTTCCTTGAGGCTCACGCCGATATTCTGCTTCGAATGGCCCCCATCCAGGAAAGCGCAAACGACGAGGTGAGTATTGATGATTTGCTGATTTACTGATTTGCTGATGTGTTGATGTGATGATGAGTTGATTTGTTGATGTGATGATGGGATGCCTACTGCCGACTGCCTACTGCCGACTGCTGACTGCCGACTGCCCCAGGACAACGGTGCTCCTTTAGGCGATGCGGCTATGGAAGGCGGTCCCGGCTTTCGCCGGGATGACACTTCTCCGAGGGAAACCGACTGCCGACTGCCCCCTGCCCCCTGCCCCCTGCCCCCTGCCGACTGCCTACTGCCGACTGCCGACTGCCTACTGCCGACTGCCGACTGCCCCCTGCCAA
>JBBQOG010000012.1:0-19347 GCA_038330665.1 Bacteroidales bacterium | reverse complement strand
GATCCCTTCGGCTTTGGCAGTCATGTTGGTACAGGTAAGTGAGCCCATTTTTAATTCGGCAATTGCATACGCCATCGCGGAAACACCAATCTCCGGATTTCCGGCAAAAACGGCCCAGGCACTGGCCTCAATGCCGATATCCGTGTATACGGAAGCCGAGGCAATGATCAGGTCGACCGATTCATTGAAGGAAAGAATTGGAAGACTCTTTCGACCGGTTACGAATAGTCCCGAAAAGCTGGTTTTGGCGTTAATCGCACAGGGGAGGTCTTTTCCCACCGAGAACCGGGTAACCGTTTCACGCACCGACACGGGGATACCTCCCGGCTGGCCGTTATTGTATGAACCCACCAGAACGCCGGCCGCAAAAGGCCCGAATGAAGGAACATCGGCCATGCCGGCAGCCACGAAATAGTAACCAAGGTCACCGATACAGATTTCGGCTGCTCCACCAAATTTAACTCCTCCCATGTCCTGGTCCTTGATGTTCAGCGTGCCGGTCATCTGTTTGTTTAACCAGTCGAAAGTCATGGTAAAATCGCCGAACGGGGTGCTGGCTCCCTTGATATTCATTTTCTGGTCTTTTACAGTAGGATCGGTTTTGATTTCCCCGAACACTGCCAGATTCAAGGGTGCCGTGCCAAATCCCTTGTTGGCGAAGGATGTTTCTGCAAAAAGGCGCAACCTGAGGAGGTCCCAGTCTTTGCTAATCACCTTCATGTTGGCCGAATCCACACGAAACTTTCCGGCCTCGGAACCGTCGCCGAAACGGATGAACTGGTCGCCGGCTGCAACATCCCGCTGAACTTTGATTGTATAGTTGTTCGTCTGACCGATCCGTGACTTGGTCAGCTTAACCTTGATGGGCGAGAGTTTCGGCTCTTCAGCCACCGTGCCATAAAGGGTTAGCAACCCCTCTTTAATGCTTTGCAGGTCGTTTCGGGCCGGCAGCGATTCAAATTTCACGTATCCGGGGGCATCGAACCGGATATCCTGCGCTACCGGCATGACCTTAAGTCCATTACCCTGTTTTTCAAACAGTAGTTTGTAGGTGAGTCCGTCGGGTACGCGGGGAATAGCAAAATCCATCATGCCATCCACGCTAAAGTTATCGGCATAGGAATAAATGGCAATTGGTTTGAAATCAGCTACATTATAGAATCGTATGTTGGAACAGTTGGGTGCAAAACTGAGGATCTGTTCGCCATTGCTGATCAGACTTACCGCCTGAAATTGCAGCGGACCGGTGAACCCCGGCAACCCGGTCACCGTCGCAGCAGGATCTCCAATAAAACAGAGTTTGTAGTGGGGTTTCAAATCCTTTCCAACTTTCGGGTCCAGTCCGAATTGCGCCGTTCCCGGGTTTTGAATTTTCATCTCCCAGATTCCACCCAGTTTCAGAACGGACAGTTCAGGCTTGCCCATGAACAACAAGTCGTTGCGCAAAGTGAATTCCTTGATGGGAATGGTCAGAGCTCCGGTTTGTATCTCGGCATTGGTCGACTTGATGCCGCCTACCTCCGGACCCACTTCACAGTTCCTTGCCACGATATTCCATTGTTCGAATTTAATTTCGATTTTGTCCACCAGGCTTCCGGTTGTGACGATCCCATCGGCGGTAATTCCAATGTCGGGCAGGTCCATCGAAATGGTATCCTTGATATTATAGGCCAGCAACAGGGGATTGAGCGTCCAGGCATGGGGCTTCAGCACAAGGGTACCGCTGGTGGTGATGTAACTAGAAGCTGTTTTGGATTCTGCATTGAATTGCAAAAATTTAAATTTCAGTTCTTTGCCATTTTTATCCTGGAAGTAGTAGGAGCGAACCGAATTGTAAAACTGCTTAAATCCAAGGACCAGATTCTGATCGACACTTGATTTAAAAGAAGTTATGGTTCCTGAATAGGTATTGTTTTCTTTTTCAGCGAGATAAAACTGGTCGTCGGGAAAATTGAAATAGCTGCCGGGGAAATTGAAAGAGTTGTCAACGATTCGTGCTTTCGACTTCATCATTCCGCTTAGGGTACCCTGTTTCGTGATTTTCAAAAAACTCCCGCTGCCACTGCTTTCCAGCTGAACGAAGTAGTTATAAAGGCTGGGAGTGACCACTTTTGGTACAATGGCGCTTTTATTCGGAGATCCCATGAGCCTTACCTTAAGCAATGCCTGATTGAGAGAAAAGTCGGGCTGGCCCGGGTTGGCCTCCAGGTATGGAATTCCCTGCTCGTCTTTATTTGCTGGATCGGGTTTTACAAGCAGGTTCTCGAAGGAAATGGTTTTTCCATAACTGGTCACTTCGAAATTCGTCGGACTTTTGCTGAGGTCCAGTGTGCCTGTTATTAGGAAAGTGCCATTATTGGATGCCACGAGTTTGGTAATATCCACCGGAAACCCGTGCAATTGAGTGATGTTGGCCTGTGTGAAGGGTACAAGATCAAAATTCAGGGTCAGCGGTGTACCCGGCATGGCCGGTAAGGAAACCTCTTTCTCCTGGCCGATCAGGTTGTGGAAATCGATTCCTCCCAGGGGGAATTGAATGGAGTCGGCAGGAGCATTGCATTTTAAATTAGCTATTAATCCCAATCCTTTGCTGGCAGGTACCGGCCTGATTCCCTTGAGCAGGTATTTTCCCTGCCCATCGGCAATCACCTTGCGTATATCGTTACCGTTTTTCACCCAAACCTCGGCAGAAGGCACTGGATGACCGCCGGCAGTTATGGTTCCCCCAACCGAATATCCCGGTTGGAGTACGAACTTCGCCTGAACAGCCTCCTTGGTCTCTTCATTCTCCAGCTCTCCGGAGAATTCAATATAATCCGAATTCTTAGGTGGGGTTAGCTTAAACCAGAAATTCTTGAGGGATGCATTCTTGAAATTAAAGTTGGCTAAACCCATAGCATTAGTCATGCTTTCCTGGTCAAGTATTTGGACTTTAACCCCTTCAATAGGTTGATTAGTTGCTTTACTGACTACCGTAAACCGGATCCGGTGACGCCGCTCTTTCACGATCAGGCTGCCTAAGGCCCGAATGCTGAGTTGATCCGTGAGTGCCGGTATGGGAATGGCTTCCGTAAAATAGGTGAGGTCTTCAGGGATGATGAAAAGGGTGTCGGCCAGGTAGGTGGGCACATTCAGCTCAAAGTATTGCCCGGTGGAAGTCAATCCATTCACTTTTCTCAAGTGTGAGGATGTTTTGGCCAGAATGCTCCGGGTGGTCCTGACAAAAGCACTTGCCGGCTTACCGGATTCGTCATAAACCCATCCGGTGAGTGTTCCGTTGGGCATCATCAGGATTTGTGGAAAATGAATCTGCTGCCCTGCCTTCAATGCCAGCTTGTAATCACCCGAAGGAATCAGACCGTTAGCGTTACCGGGAAAGTTTATGGTATCGCCGGCTGATTTAAATTGTTTGGATAACAATAATTTGTATCCTTTCGAAGATACACAGAGCTTGTATGTCCGGGTCTTCGATAGGTTGGTAAAGTTGAAATATCCATTCTGATTGGCTTCCGAAACGGACCGCGACTGGATCGACAACAATTGGCTGCCATGGTATTCGAATAGGGAAACTATTCCGTCTTCCACGCTTCGCATGCTGTTGGAGGCGTCAAGAACCCGTCCTGACAGGATTGGATTCTTTGGCTCCAGGTACATGTTTATATTTACGCTTACGGGTTTATAATCTTCATTAACAAAGTAGAAATCGGTTTCGTTCCTATAATATACCCGGTCCAGTTCGGCCGATTTGTCTTTTTCATATGCCTTGTAGGCCACGTAGGATTTTACATCAAGTGTATTAGGGTTGCTGCCACGTGCCTTGTTATTGACGTAAGTGGTGTCACGTTTCCAGTCATCATATCCACGTGGAAAAGAAAGGGAACGGGTGCTGAATGCGTTTTCTCCCACCGTGTCGCTGGTTGAAACTTCAATCTGGTAATCATCCCAGTTCACATTTCTGTTGTGTCTTAGGGTTCCGTAGAAGTCGCAACCGGTTAATTTATCCACATATTGCTGGTCAACGACTTTCCCATATTGCATCACTTTTATTAAGGCTCCTGAGATTACTTTTGTCAAAGGCTGCACCTCAGGATTTTCCGGTGTGCTGCGAGGAACGACAGTTAGCCGGTAGGTTTTCTGAAAGGCGGTTAACACACCAGTATTAACGGAATCCATTGGCTGTATCTGGATATCATTCGACGGATTGAAAATATATTGCCCTACCGGTCCGGTCATCACCAGACGAACGGTCCTCTTCACCTTACCGTTGAAATTGGCTACGTTACAAAACTCGCCGGTCCCTTTGCCGAACGATCCGTTGGCATTCCGATAACCCAGCGAATCCAGGTTTGCAAAGTCTTCAAATAGGAATTTGCCTTCTCCATCCGTATAAGTAGTTGCCAAAATGGTATTTCCGTCATCGAAAGGCTTTTTTAGGTCATTTTCCAGTTCCTGCTGGTTTTGGCCGTTGTTGTTACCCCTGATGGCTTCATTTTTACCATCGGTACCCAGGTTGATTTCGGCCTTTACATGATAGGGATCAAGAATTGTTTGATTACCCTTATCATCCTGAAGCAGATAGGTAAGAATGAGGCTTACCTTGGCAAACGCGGCCGGTTTGATGATGGATTTCGGGTTCATCGGATCGCGGTATACCAGTTGCCCGGTGACGGTTGAAGTGGGTGGATCCGGGGACAATAGGGTTGCCTTGATCTTGACATTGCGATTGGTCGCGTTTGGAGGAGTCGGTGGTAAGTTTGGCGTATATTTGATATCGGTGAGCCACAGGTCACTGATGTAGTGCTTTGCCACACCTTTGATCACCGTATCCTGGGTAATATCAATTTTGTAAGCATCACCATTCAGGTAATTGCAGATCAGGCGGTCGACCACCACCACCGTCCGTGCCAACCCATCGGATCCGATCACAGTCGACTGGATTCCTTTGGCAACCTGCTTCATCTGGTAGGTTTGTACAATCGGATCATTCAGACCGATATCGCCTTCATAATAAGGAATTTCAGCCGGACGGCCCCCCATTCGGTATACACTGACTTTTACATTTTTGGGGTTAAGGTCTTCGTAATTGCCCATTTTGGTTTTCTTGGCCAAATCTTTATAATAACCTTTTCTCACTTCGATGGTCAGGGTATAACTAAGTACCTGGGTCACAATGTCACCAAGTTGCAAGGAATCTGAGTTCAGTTCCACCCTCGTTGCGGGGTTCTGGAAATAGGCACTTTTCGATTCCAGCAGGTAGTATTCAAATACACGGCCGGTAAAGGATTTAATTATTCCATTCACATTAGCATAGAGCGTTTTTATTCCCAGATCGCCGGCTTGTGCATGGGCATAAAAGTGGGTTTGGAAGGAACCGTCAGCTGCAAGGTTTATAGGAACGGAATTGGGCGAATCCGTCAACGTCGCCGGTTCCGGAACTATCCCTTCAGCCAGATTTTTACCGGTTACGGAATCCTTGACCATCAGAACCTTGGTAAGCATAAAGGAGGAAGAATTTACCGGATACCTGTCGTTGTAGTCCTGGAATTTGTACAGCAACCGACCGGTAATCTCATACGGAACCAGGTTGGGATCATCCTGTAGTACCTTATAAACAAAATCGCAGGTGTAGGATTCCGCAATCTTCTGATCCTTATTTTTTCGGGAATCAAAAACGATTTCCCCGTTGAGTTTCTCACCCTGGAAAGCCTGGATGAAAAGCGTGTAAGATTTTTTATCAACGAAGGGTAATCCCTGCATTTCCTGTTCGTAATAGGGACTTTGCCAGACCCGTTTCTCCCACACTTTTTTCTGATTTGCCGCATCGAAAACCTCGATCAGGTAAAAAATCCCGGATTGCACCCCGGTATTGCTGTTCATGTTTGCCAGATAGACCGAATCATTCGCGTGGCTGAGCACATCGGCCTTATCTTCCCACCGGAGGTAAAAATGATGTGTTTTATTTACGCTGATGGTTTTGTTGTTGTTCGTTTGGAACTTCGAGAATCCCACATTCTTATTAATCCGATACCCTCCGATATCAGACAGGTTGACATTTGAACAATAGGGAATGAAAATATCAAGATGATCCACAACGGTTTTTACAGGCGGGGTCGTTATCGAATCCGGGTCACCCGGAGAGTCCGGTTTCGCCCATACAAAGCTACAAACCTCGCTCTCCCCCTTGTTTCTGAAGAATGTTTTTCCGGAGGGGTCGATGGCGGTCACGGTAAAGGCATAACGCCGTTTATCAATCAATGCGGGCTGTGCCGGCCCGTAAAGAAAGCTGGTGGACATAACGGTTTGTTCGAAGAAGAGGGGATATGCGGCGGTCAGCATAGCATCATTGGGGTTGATGTCGCCCGGCAGTACCTCAACCATCTTAATTTTGTACTGTGTATTATACGGAGCCTGAACGGGCAGGGTCCAGCTCATTGTTAAAACCTGCGGACTCGACGACAGGACCGTATCACCGCAAACCGGTGTCAGGAGGGTAGGGGGCTCCAGATCACGGACGGAAATAATACCGCTGCAACCCTGGGGCTCATCTGCCGAAACCGGTGCTCCGGTATCGAAATCAAAAACCCTGATACAGATCTGGTAGTCGTCTTCCGGTAATCCGTTTCCATAAAGTACCTCCTCGGTAGTGATTCCTTCAATAAACATGTGAGCTAAGCTGAAAACTTTATCCAGATTCTCGACACTCACCACATACGGCATGCCGGGTAAGAGGGTGATGGGCTGTGAAGGTTTGTAACCGGGATCGGTAAATATCCGGATACCGCCAGAGCTGGAGAGGCTGCCCTGGAGATACACCTGGGCTGGGGCGCCCGTTGGGGAATTATTAATCAGATTGATCAGGACCTTGCCGGGAGTCGAGGTGTAATCTGAATAATGATTAGAAAAGGGTGGTGCTACCGCTATCGACACCTGTACAGGGAACCGCTGAGCGAATGCCATTCCGTGGGCAAGGACCAGCAATAAACCAATCACCATAAATAGCTTAAAATGAGAATACATAACTGAAGTCTCCTTTAATTTGATTATACGAAGGTACCGAGGCCCCTTTGTCATAAAAATTCCCGGTAAAGTATGCACCCAGCCTGAACTGATGTTGCTTTTTAAAGCTCAGACCCAGGGTGAGCTGAGAGGTGACCACCTTTCCCTTATTTCCCAGATATTCAGTGGTTAGAAAACAGTTCGACCATCCGATCGACAACAAATCTTTGGCCAGCATTCCCATGATCCCGGCGCTGAACCCCATCGCCATGTTATCTCCGGTATAATTGGTCAGCTTCATGTAGTTCAATCCCGCATTCAATGTGATTTTTTTTTCGGTCAGCATCAGTGAATAATTGAGGTTGGCAGTGTTGACACGGTTTTCCGTCATAGCCTCCGTTTTCGGATTTTTATCATTCAGGTTGGTATGATTAAGCATCAACATGAATAAATGGTTTGAGGTGCCCTTGAACAATGTGATCCGGGGCGAAAGAACAAAATTGGAGTTGCTTTGATAGATTTTTGAGGTGTCCAGCAGCGGATTGTTGCCGGCTTTCTGATCAATACTGAAATTGCTGTACGATCCGTCGACACCGAATATCTGCGAGGGGTTCCAGGATAAGTTGGCAGAGCCGACGGTTCGGATGGTAGTGACTTTCTTGGTATTTCGGAGATTGTCGTTTTCCAGGCCAAAGCTGCCCTTGATGCTGAGTTTCCGTTTAAAGAGTGAAAATGCCGGTCCGACGGCAAAACTTTGAATGTCGGTCGTCATGTAATACGCACCAAAAGAGGTGTAATTCGGATCGATTCTCCGGTATTCGGCCTTGATTGTTAAAGGCTTCGCCTTGTAAACGAGGGATGCCCTGCCTGCGGTGTATAATCTGGATGATTGATTGACATGGATAATCTTATCCGTTTTGGCCAACAAGCTGGAATCGATGCCAAAACCTAGCGCAAATTGGTCGCTGGTGTGCGCACTCGCTGCAAATTCGCCTTCAAAATAGAACTTCTCCGAAAAGGTTATCCGCGTATTGAGGCCGGCAATCAGGTTCTCCTGGGGAGTTTTGGACGGGTAGGTGGTATCTATTGGGATTGAAGTGCTCACATCTTTTACCGAAAGCAACAGGAGGTCAACAAAAGTTTTTTTACCCCCGACGCCAATCTTCATAGCCGCACCGTTGCGCTTGTATTCAGGCATATTGTCGGTTGGGCTTAAGGAGTTGGTGGTGGTATTCTTGTTAAAACGACCGCCGATCAATCCGAACCGGAATTTTCCGGGATTCAGTTCGATGCCGCCTCCTAAAAAACTGTGACCCGCCAGCGTGTAATTCGAGAAATTAAGATTCCGGTAACCCGCATGCAAGGTGATCCATTTGTAGTTCGGACTGATTCCGAACCGGTTAAAGGGCTGGGTATAACTGGCCTGACGATTACTATACGTAAAGGAAAACGGAAGACTAAGCCCATAGATCGATGGGGTAAGGTTGGCGGAGACTACGTATTCGAAAGGTTGCTGACGAGCCGCCATCCCGTTGGAAGTGCTCGACTGAAGGTTAAGATTCAGGTTGCCATGTATATCGAATGGTTTAACGGTCTTGAGATTGGACAGGTCTTGAGCCTGAACCATGCAAAAGGAATAAATCAAAACTAATCCAAAGGTCGCTCGATGGATTGGCAAACTGATTTTCATAGGTTGGAATTATCTCAAAATTAAAGATACATGAAAAACCATACGAGTTTCGGTATGGTGATCGATAAAATGCTGGCGAAACGGATTTTTGTCTGTTTGCAAAATCTTAAAGCCAATTTGGCAACTGCCATGGCTCCTACCCAAAGGATTTCCGGAGAATTCCCTGTGCGGACCCATGGGTACGCCCGATTACCACAAAGGGATCGGGCCTTCATTTTACGTCGTTTGTGCCGGCCTGTTTCATGCTTTTTCTTCTTCTTCTTTTAAGTACCTGTATGATGCTGCCATCTGTGATCAAAATCGGATCGCCTTTACCGCTTATAAAAAATGTGAGGTCCTCATTGTTAACGAATTGATGGAAGCATTGCCAAAGATCAGGGGAAACGGTACATTCACCTATCCCCCTGAATTGATCGGTCAAATTGAGAAAATGACTCTTGAGGATAACCCGGTTCTGGTTCTGTACACGTTGAAATAACTCGTCATTTCGCTGCATTAGCCGAAGTCAAGAATGTGGAGATGATCGAAGGGGACCAAGTGTTGAAAAACTTATTTTGCATAATCAATCAAGTCCAGTTTGATCAGTTCCCAATGTTTTCCTCTAAGGCATCAGTGATTTTATCTACGATTTCTTTTCCATAGAAGCGAGTGATTTCACTTTTTTCCGATTCATTTCCCCGCTCGAAAATCCTGGTTATAACCGCCTTCTTTTGCATTTCCCAATTAATTTTTTCCATGTCAGTGTCCCAAAAAAGAATTGGCCTTAATTTGGAAAAATCAGGGTGCGATGTTGCCAGACTTTTTTTCTGAACTTCAATGTCATGATACACCTGCAATATCATAAAATATCCTTCCTCGAGTCCCAGCGCATTCTCGATTTTCATAGCTAGAGCGATGTTCATCCTGCGTTTCCCTTTGGTAATAGAAACAAGGGTTTGAGGAAATTCTTGCAATGATAGAGCAAACTGCCCCTTGCGCAGATTTCGTTTCTTCAGTTCGCGTTCCAGAACAAAGCCAGGATGAATTCCTTTTGCGATAGATAATTCATTATTCATACCACAAAAGTAAACAAAATTATGTAAACAATATTGTTAATTAGTGTTTGTTTTGATATTGATAATTAATTCCATGGATGAAATGTGTCAGGGGATTTTTTACGGCTCACGTCCTTGTTGGAAACCTCGCAACTTTTTATGAGTAACCAGCGGACATAGCGAATGAGGTTACATCTTTTCTTCATGTAAATCCCAAATGGGGAAACACAATTCATAATCACTTCGGATGCATCGGTCTCTGATAAAGAAGCGGATGGTCGAGGTTGAATCTTCATAGTCATATGCCCAAATTATCCAAGTGAATCTGAATTACCAGATAATTGCCCTCCGAATTTAACTCAATACCCTTTTTCCCGAGTTCAGATTTCCACACTTCCTGATCAAAAATATACGCAGGCGAAACGGCCGTAAAGAGTACATTGTCTTCTGTTAATCCGAACGCTGGCAGAAACAGAGGTCCCGGTTCCGGATTTTCCGGTAGCCGGTAGAGTTTTCCCGATTTCTTATTCAATAAAAGTGAATAGAAATCGGATTGATCCATGTTGCTGAAGTCTTGTTTTGATAGTAGCAAATAGAGCCAATCCTGGTTCTCCAAAGCCTTGTAAACAAGCCACAATACCCCTTGTCCGAATAGAGTCATCTGGTCCAAACGAGTCATGTTATCGTAGGTAGGGGTAGTTTGTCCGGTTTCGAACTGATACTTCAGCCGGATGGTATCTTTACCAAGGCTGAAAATCCGGTTATCATAAGTCTGATAAAACAGAACCGATCCCGGCGTGGTGGTGCCGAATGCCTGCACGTCTGGGGTTATCAGGTTCTGATTTCTGATCAGGAAGGAGTCCACAGGTTGAAGACTTTTGCCATCCAGAATATGGATTAGATGCTTGCTGAAACCGCTGAAAAAGCAGTAATCGCCTGATTTGGGCATTCTGGCGAACGAATAGACGGATGGCACCGGTGCTTTTACGGTTTCAATAAACCGGCCTTCCCGGTCATACCTAAAAATTTGTGTTTCAGTATCTCCTGTAAGAATTTCCAGTCCATTTTCAGTGATCAGGGCATCTTTAATCCGGGAATACTCTCCGGGCCCTTTGCCGCTTTTGCCAATAATCCGTACAAACTTACCTTGCCTGTCAAACTGAAGCACCGCCCTTTTCTGGAACTGATCGGCCAGAAAATAGGCTGATGTACTGTTCAGGAAAAAAGCATACTCCGGCAAGGCTGATTCGGGAGTTAATTCCAGTACAACAAATTCTGATACCGGCAGGATTTGTTCGACCGGAACATTGATAAATTCCGATTCGGAAATCTTCAGCATACGGACTTCGCTTTCTGGCCTGGTGCATCCTGTTAATATAGCAGCGATCAGGATTAGTCTGATTACATTTTTCATTTCTTTCAATTTGGTATTCATGCCCACTTCTTTGGCAACTTCACCCTTATCATCGAGCCAATAGATAGTGATTTTTATATTGCGATTGATACTGGGTCTCATTTTCAATAATAATGGTATCGCGAACATATCCCATGCATTGGATAAACAGAACCGCCGGAAAACTAACTAATTCCAAACGGAAGAATCCCTGTTCATTGGCGGAGGTGCCGCGGCTGCTATTCTTCAGGATCACCCCGGCAGCATTGATTGGAATATGAGTTTCACTATCGCGGATTGTGCCTTCAATCGGATATTTCTGGCTAAACCCTGCAACGAAATTGATTAAGAATAGCAACAGAAATTGACTTTTCAAAAAGGAGTATCTTTTCATAAGCCGGAGATATATATGCGGGGGGCACACTCAAAGATAACACGAATAATCCAATTTTCATCGGGGTAAACTCCCCTGGACTCTTCTGATATTAAGTCCGGGTCAGTTGCTGACCAACTGGTTTACCTGGCTTTCGTTTACGTATTGATTTAATGACATCCGGAATCAGGATGCTTTCAGCTTCAAGATCATAATCATCCTGCAGGCCAATTCCGTTAAACGAGAGAAAATCAGACCATTTATCATTTTTCTGCCGCCGGAAAATTCATAAACAGCTTTTGCCGGATGGGCAAGGGACCCGGAGAATATCTTATGATCAGAAATATGCAAATTGTGCCAGGCAAACAATCCCTGATGATTTCAGATCCCCGACAAAAAAAGTTGATCCAGTATTCCTATACCGGAGAGATGATCAGGGAATGGCCTCTACCCGGAAACGCCGGTCGTTTTGCCGTTCTTAAAGATGGCCTTATTGCCGTTCACTGTGGAAGAATGATCAATATCTATAAAAACGATACCATTAAAAATGATATGGTCGTCATGGATTGGGATGGCAATATTGTTAGCAGGAATTTCCCGTTTGATTACCAACTTCAATTTGAATTCAGCAGTGCCTTCACCGGGCCAAATGCCGATGGCAGTTATCTGTATTCGAGGCAATTAGACTACAACATTTATCGGGTTAAAGACTCAAATCCGCCGGAGTTGTTTTTGAAGCTGGATTATGGTCCGGCCATGGCATCACAGAAGGATCTTGAAGGACCGTCGATGGAGAATCTCGCAGTCTTGCGAAAAGAAGGAAAAATCTGGGCAATCGACCAGGTTACAAACTCCTTTCAGCATCTGGCCCTGGCCAATTACAAAGACCGCAAGGCCAGTTTGTTGCTTATCGATAAAAAATCAAAGAACCTAATGGCTTTTGGAACAGATTCGTTGTCAAGACTGGGCAATTATTTTGGCTTACCGATTAAGATTCCCTATTATTCCTATAAAACGTATTTCCTTTCCCTGATGGATGCCATTGATGTCCGGCAGCTTATCCAGTCGCTGACAGCCGATCAGAAACGCACGCTGACCAGCAAAGTCAAAGGGTTCGACCGGATCCTGAATATCGCGGAGAATGATAATCCCGTGCTGGTGTATTTTAAGTTCAGGAATTTTTGATTTTCCTGCCGGTTGACTCTCAAACCCGGTCGAAAGGTGCCATTTTATATGGGAAGTATCCGTGGTATTGGTACCCGAGGTTGGGTGCCGATCTGATACTCTTCTGATCCATAATTGGTTTCCCAAATGACTCCGTTCGGGATAGGCCAACAATCGCAATTATTTTGTATTTTTGAAATCATCAATCTCAAAAAGTATCTAATGTTAACACGCGCCGAGATCCTGGCTTTTTTAAAAGACAACAAAGGTCTGTTTCGTTCGCAATACGGTATCCGGAAGATAGGCCTTTTCGGGTCATATGCGCGTGAGGAGCAAACTGATACCAGCGATATTGATATTTTGATTGAAATGTCGCCGGATACTGAAAATATTTTTGATAAGCGAATGCAGCTGCGCGAACTATTGATGAGTCGTTTTGCGAAAAATGTTGATATCTGTCATGAACAGGCTATTAGGCCTATATTCAAGAAGTTAGTTCTGAATGATGCTATTTATGCCTGATACCAGAGATGAAGCGATAATACTTCTGATGCATGAAGCAATCAGCAAAATTTTCCTTTATACATCGGACCTTAAGAGTGTGAGTGATTTTGAAAACGATGTGGAAAGTTTTGATGCCACCATAATGAATTTCATTGTCTTAGGTGAAGCGGTTGGAAAACTATCCGAACCTTTTAAGGAGTGTTATCCGCTTATCGACTGGCGTAAAATTTATGCATTCCGGAATGTTTTGGCTCATGATTATTTTGGAATCTATCCTGCTGAAGTTTGGGAGATTATCCAAAAGCACCTGCCAGAATTACAAGCCGATCTGGAAGCAATATAGGATTGTTTATCTGCAATCAGATAATTTCCCTTCCCTGATAATGTCGTTTATTTCAGCGGTATCCCCTTCCAGGAGATTTCCGCAAATGTCTTCTATCGTATTTTTATCCTTGATAACTCTAGGCATCCCAAGTCGGGATTAAGGATAAAATCTTGAATTTCAGATTCCTGGTTCTGCATAATCAAAGAAAGGTTTTCTGTTCCAAGGTTACCAGTCTGGAACCATATTATTTTGGGAGGAAATCCTCTAAGCAATCTCATACTGCAACCTGATAAAATGTAAGTCGCCGGCAATATCGGAGAGTTTAAGGATGATTGAATCGTTAATGTTATTGAGATAAAGTACGTTAACATTCTGGCCCGATATTTCTAAGCTGGATATCGGATCGTCTGAGTTCCCCAGGCAACCGCATAACGCAATGGTTATCACGATTAACATAAATAACTGTTTCATCTCTTTTGAGTTATTAGTATCAAAAAGCAACATCTCCTCTACAACAGCTCCACAAAAACCAGTATCGGGTTGGTGGTTGGAGACTCCGGATCAATTTTATCCAGGACCTCCTTATTAACCAGTTTGGTTCCGGCGGGGTCCAGTTTTGAAACAAGCTCCTTCAGATCCAGTGATATGGCGTCGAAAACCAGACTATTGTTGATAAAGCCGAGTGTATGATATAAATAACCCTCATCTGTTTGGGTATTCCAGGGTTTCTCAATCGTCGTAATTTGCCGGGTGGCCTTATTGTAGAAAGTCAGGTAAGGCTTATTGTTGATCATGCATTCAATAACCAAATAAGAATCCGACTCATAAAAAGTCTGATTAAATACTTCAGGATGCAATGAACTGGTTATCATGGTTTCAGGTTTAATCACAGGTTCATCAAATGAAACCTGGTAAACCGGATAACAACGATCATCCTTAAATCTTAAAATTTCACCTGAATAAGGCGGCCAGTAATCCACGGCATCTCTTAACCGCTGCAACCGGTAATATCCGCCTGTTGTAAATTGATAATTGTCAGATTCCAGAAATTGTTCAATTCTGTTTCCCTCCCGGTCGGCTAAGATCATTTGAAATAGCTTGCCGGTTGATTTCTCTGGCGCCGAATTATTGACCAGTATCCTTTGCGTATTCCAGGGAGCGAAACAGAAACATCCTGAAGACAAGTCCTTTCCGCCAGCATAGTTGCGGAGAAATTTCAACCCCGGTGAATAGATTGAGAAGACTTGCCTCACTCCGTCTGAACTTTGCTGATACTTTCAATCAGCGCATCCGGTCGGTATTCGATTGGTAACAGTGTGATCCGCTTTACCAACTCACTAAAAGAGGTGCTATTAACTTTTCGGATCTTTATTTCGATATTCTCAGGTTTTTCTCCTTGACAAAAAGCCGGGATAACAAGAAGAAAGCAAGCAATGAATCCTCGTATTGTTATTATGATTCTTCGAAATCCCATGGTCTGTTATTATTTGGTGCATAAAGGTATCAATTCTATTGTCACACACACTGGTAAAATTACTGGCATGACTGATTGAAATCAGCTTTGATAGGGCGTTTAAATTTTCCCCTCGTGCAAGTCCCAAATCGGAAAACACAATTCGAAATCATTCCAAACAATGTCCCCGTAGCTTATTGAAAACGATTTGAAATCTCCCTTATAAACAGCCTTTTCAATAGAAACAACCATGGCCTACAATTTTTTTGTTATTGTTTCACACGTAACAGCCACATTGTAAACGAAAAAGTCAATCCATTTTTAAATCTCGACATTTTCATCCAGACAAGTGGACTGGATGCTTTCTGTCAGCAGCACGTAACTTCAGTTGGTGAAAATCTGTCACCGACCCGACGATTGGGTACTTTTAGTTCAAAACAGGGTGGAGATGCTGAGATTTAAGTTTCTCGTTTAAAATAATCCTTAACTCTTCAAAAGACTTATTTCTCGCTATAATAACACCTTCGGGTGATATCAATATCGTTGTGGGGAAGCTTGAAACTCTCAGTTTTTCGACAAGGGAATTTTTATCTATTTTATTTTGATCGATAAATATATGTTCCCAATTCATTTGCTCTCGTAAGACAAATTGACCTACCTTATTAGCATCCGAATCAAATGCAACACTGACAAACATTATCTCCTTATCTTTGAATTCATTATACAATTCCTTCAGGTCCGGGATCGATTTAATGCAAGGAGTACACCAAGTACCCCAGAAATCAAACAGTATATATTTTCCTGAATAATCCTTTAATGAGAATTCGGAGTGGTCAAGTTTCTGAGCAGTGAATTTCGGGATGTAAAACATCTCGTTGAAACCAAAGGGATGAGAGTTCTTGCCCAGATATTTCAGATTTAGGGTATCTCCCCAAAAAGAGATTTTTTCAATTAAATAATCGATACTGTCGTCTGTATTAAATATATCACCGATTCGATAAGGTAAATCTCCATCTATTTCAGAAGGTCTAGTGTCCTTATTATTTTTAATGTAGATATTGGCTCTATCTTCGGTAAAGACCATCGAAGCAAAGCCATTTGATACATATACGTCGTAATTTGAATGATTGATTTTAGCTTTACCCGACAAATATTCCGGAAAGCTAATAAAAAGGTCATATTTCTTTTCAACCTCATTTTTAGTATAATAGGATATTCCTAAAGAACCCCGGTAAGGACTTGGCTGCAAATTTACCGTTTTCCTTGTTATTTTTCCTTCTTCGAAATATTCATAATTGGCTGAGATTACTGGCAAGAAATCTGATATTTCTTTTTCTTTTTCGAGGCTCAGGGGAAAGTCATATTCAAGGATTTTTTCTCCTGAAAAATTCTCGTCATTGTTGGAATCAACAATGATTATTCTCTTTTTATCAGTCCTGGTTCCAATTAAAAAGATCACTTCGCTATCAACCAACTCATTAGTCAATCTGGTTGAATCGATTTTGTAATAAGTCGCAAGTTGGGAAAATCTCTGTTTATCAATTTTGCCTGTTTTATATTGGTTCCATAAATACTGTTTTCTTTGCAGGATAACACTGCGCACCACGTATTCGTCCAAATCGTTTGGCACCCCTTTGTAATAAATCGAATCAACAGCCGGGAATGTGATAAGGTTTCCATTAAGAAAAGGGCCGTACCCTTTAACATGTGAAAGTTTAATGGAAATCTCATCCTGGTATTTATTACATCCGAGGGAAAGAAATATTGGAAGAAGATAAAGAAAATATAGTAGACGTTTCATTTTTTTATTCGTTAAGTGGTTTGCGATTCCAGATGGATCAATTATTCAAGAAGGATGAAAGCACTCAATTCTTTACAAACCGCCTTGTTAATCTAGCACCTTCCTCATCTGTCATAACCAGCAAATACAACCCGCTCAGCAAACGCGACACGTCTATTTGATGTTTGTATTGACCTCCCTCAAGATAATTTTCAGTCTTATCGGCCACATCCAACATCCTGCCATTCAAATCAAATACACTGAATTGAATCTTCTTTGCACTTTGCAAGACCAGGTCTACGCTCAACATTTTGGTCACCGGATTTGGATACAGGTTCAAATAATCCAACCCGGGCAGCGAAGTACAAAGATTGGGGAAATACACGCAGGGAACCGGCTCGGTTTTCTCCTCGACAGATTCTTTGTTAATGATATTGCCTGTTGCGGTAATATCTCCCATTCCTGTGGTATCCTTGATTGGGTTGCCTTCCTGAATACCCTTATTCCCACTCAGTAGCGGAACGAAACTCTTATCGAATCTCCCGAGCAAAGCGGTGAATTCTTTCTTCATCGAGCCGGCAATTTCCGGTGGCAGGCATTGAAAGAAACGTTCATTCGGGTAAACCCAGATAACGGGATTGAAAAACAAAGAATCAAATTCCAAATCATCGATGCTGATTGGGATACAAATTTCCAGGAAAGCCTGTTCATGATCATCCATCCAGAAAGGAATCTCTTCAAATATTTTGCTTGACCATTTAGCACTACCTTGCAGGCAGGTGGCAGCGAGAAAAATCGGGGAATCGTCCGGATGATTCTGTGCGGTGGATGGCCCAACGCCTATACCTCTTACTTTTGTATTAAATGAAATACATTTCCACCCATCTTTGCCCTTGGTTGGCAGTTCGTACCCATCCGGCGTTTTAAAAAACCCTAAGCACTCCATTATTTGATGGTTAATCTTCAATATGGTGCCCTGGTACCAAACCAGTGCCTTATTGCCCTGAGGTGGCAATTCCGGCGCTATCTGGCTTTTCTCAACTCCACCTGATTTTTCCGTGCTGGTATTGATTTTTTTACCTGGTAGTTTGGACACCAATTCCCCTGACTGTTCCGAAACGAGAAAACTTTCTTCTTGCGTTGGAACTGTTGTGACTGATTTGGCGACGGCAGAGGAATTTGTTAAAGCTGTTGATTTTATTGAGCTCTTTTCCGTACTGTTTTTTGATAAATCCCGAATTCCCGGATTCCAGATCAACAATGCTGATGTTATAATTACAATAATTGAAGTCATGATAATAATTTTTAACGCATTAGACATTCTAAGAATTCTCTTTGGCCTATAAGATTTAGCCTTCGGAATGGCGACTCTTGTTCCAGACCCGAGTAAGCTCATCACTTCCTGATCACTCAGGTAAGTTTCAGGTTGTTGAGCCTGCCCGATTATTCCGGACAACCTTTTTTTCATGATTCGTCCTCCTTTCCTCTGCTTTCTAATAAACCATCCTCATCGTTAAACCATAATCGCAATTGTACTCTGGCCTTGTTCAGCCTTGATTTTACCGCTGCCAGGCTGCCTCCTTGTAAAAGCTTAATCTCCTTTAATGAGAAACCCGATAGCTCAAACAACAAGAAGGCTTCTTTTTGTTTCACCGGAAGTTTTTCCAGATAGGCATAAAGCAATTCCACATCGGGGTTTAAATCAGGCGGGGATTGCTGGCTCTGTATTCCGTTAGCCTCACCTTCGTTATACTCCCCCTGGAATTTCTTCCTGCGGTGTTGATTAAGTCGCAATCGTCGGGCCACTCCGAACAAATAGGCCTTGAACGAATCTCGCTTTCTAAGTTTATCGAGATTCTCAAAGACCACCAGTATAGAGTCGCCGGCTAAATCCCTGGCATCATCGAGGTTACTGGTAATCCCCCGGCAATACTTCAGAAATGGCTGCTTACAGGGCGTATACAACTCCATAAACAACTTTTGCTTAGAATCATCCGTCGATAGATTCATTCAGTTACCATTGCGACTATTGGTTTCTTAAATATAGTAACCTGAAACTGAAAAAGGATTCTTTTTTCGGATAGAAAAATCCGATAGGGGACAAAACATTCGAGAGATTTGGGTTCAAGTCTGCCAGTGGACCGCAGGGATGTTTCAACCTTCTAAATCTCCCAAAAACCAAAACTATCTGACGACCTTTTACGGAAAATGGCTACCCGTTGCCTGAAGTGAGGAATCATAAATG
The DNA here is from genome assembly GCA_038330665.1 of Bacteroidales bacterium. GTDB lineage: Bacteria > Bacteroidota > Bacteroidia > Bacteroidales > UBA12481 > UBA12481. The sequence continues at coordinate 390 of JBBQOG010000012.1, read as the reverse complement.
AAACCTTATCTTTTGACCTTCCCAACCAGTAATATCGGGTTGTCATTTTCATTGACCTGACCATCAAGATTCGTTAACTGGTTCTTAAATTCTTTTCCGAATTCTTTTTCAGCCAGTGATTTTGCTAACATATCCTTTAATTGCAACGCATTGAAGGCATAGAATACGGTACCGTCAGGTTGAGAATTCAGCAGTTCAGGTCTGACGGGTTGTCCTATGCTATCCGCGATCATACTGGACACATAATGTGCTGTCCTCTTTTCCTGATCTATAAATAAATGATATAATTTTCCGGATGTGGTGGTTACTCTCCCATGATTTCCGCTTTGTTCCCGGATATGGCTTTCTCCAGCGACAAACAGATTGCATAAAATGAAGTTCTTTTGGAGG
>JBBQOG010000011.1:0-19393 GCA_038330665.1 Bacteroidales bacterium | reverse complement strand
CGGACTTTTTCATCTTATTAAGACCGTTACAGCCGGAAAACAGCGATATGACTGCAATGGCCACCAAAATACTCGGGTTGAATTTCTTCATAACTACGGGTTTTATGTTTGTTATATTCGGCTTCAATGTACGACAAAAATATAAATCTTTTGGAGATCAAACCAAAAAAACGGCCCCTTAATTAAAATTGTTTATCATACACTTTACCCACGTGAATGGGGGAATACACGGGTTTGCCCGACGGGGTAGTCAGTGGCAAAAAGCACTTCAAGCATCGTTCGGTAATCGTCTTCATTATTGACAAAATCAATATCTCTGGTATCCACGATTAAAATTCGCATAGAGGGATCCTGGCGAAAAAAATCAAAATAACCGGTTTGAATTTTCTTCAGGTATTCGCCGGTGATAGCCGATTCATAATCACGACCGCGGTTCCAGATATTTATGAGCAGATTTTCAGGATCCTGATGTAAATATACATACAGATCGGGTTTCGGCAGGGAGGAATACATCAGGTGAAAAAGCTGGGCATACAGGTTGTATTCATCGCCAGTTAGGGTATTGGCCGCAAAGATTAGTGATTTCATGAAATAATAATCCGCAATGATGACCGGCGAAAACATATCGGGATCGATCAGATCCTTTTTCAATTGTCGGTATCGGTCGGCCAGAAAAGACATTTCCAACGGAAATGCGAATCGTTCCGGATCCTGGTAGAATTTAGGAAGGAACGGGTTGTCGGCAAACCGCTCCAGTATTATTTGGGTGTGATAATCCTGACTGATTCTTCTGGCCAGTGATGTTTTTCCGGCACCGATATTGCCTTCAATCACGACCTGCCGGTATCTGCACGGATATTGCTCGTTTATTTCCATCGCCTAAAAATAAAAAATCCCCGCGATTGCGGGGATTTAATCAGCTTTATCTTATCAACCGTACTTTTAACGGCGATCAAAGTCTCTGCGGGGTGGCCTTCCGCCACGGTCACCGCCATCACGGCGATCACGTCCGCCCCGATCATCACGTCCACCGCGGTCATCACGCGGACCTCTCGGGCCACGATCGTGTGGAATCGGTTCCACATAACCTTCGGGTTTTTCAAGCAGGGCTTTTCGGGAAAGACGATATTTTCCTGATTTCTCATCAATTTCGATGAGTTTCACATCTATCATCTCACCCACCTTCAGCACATCTTCCACGTTTTCAACACGCTGATAGGAAATTTCAGAAATGTGAAGCAAGCCTTCCTTACCCGGAAGAATCTCGACAAAGGCACCGAAGGCCAGAATCGAAACCACTTTTCCGTTGTAAACCTCACCCACTTCGGGTACGGCACAAATGCCCTGGATAATTTCCATGGCGGCTTCAATAGCTTCCTTATCCGGAGCGGCTACCTCGATGAATCCGATACCGTCTTTTTCTTCGATGGTGATAATGGTATGCGTCCTCAGCTGAATATCCTGAATGATTTTTCCACCAGTTCCAATTACGGCGCCGATCATATCTTTCGGGATGGTCATGGTCTGAATTCTAGGAACATGCGGTTTGTAATCTTCGCGCGGTTCTGAAATGGTTTCCAGAATTTTATCCAGAATGTGCATTCTTCCGCGATTCGCCTGTGCCAATGCTTCTTCAAGGATCTCATAGGAGAGACCATCAACTTTGATATCCATCTGGCAGGCGGTGATCCCGTCACGCGTTCCGGTTACTTTAAAGTCCATATCGCCGAGGTGATCTTCATCACCCAGGATATCTGATAATACTTTATAACGTTTGTCTTTGCCCACTACCAGACCCATTGCGATGCCGGAAACCGGCTTTTTAATCTTCACACCGGCATCCATCAGAGCCAGAGTGGAGGCGCAAACAGTAGCCATGGAGGAGGATCCGTTCGACTCCAGAATATCAGAAACAATGCGGATCACATAATGGTTTATCTCTACCGAAGGAAGCATCGATTTAATGGCCCTGTGAGCCAGGTTACCGTGACCGATCTCCCGACGGCTGATTCCGCGTGCCGGGCGGGCATCGCCCGTTGAAAATGGCGGGAAGTTGTAATGCAGGAGGAACCTGTCCCTACCCTGATTCATCACCTCATCAACAATTTTCTCATCCAGCTTCGTTCCAAGCGTGATGGTGGTCAGCGACTGCGTTTCACCGCGGGTGAAAATGGCTGAACCATGAGCCATGGGCAGATAGTCGATTTCGCTCCAGATCGGCCTGATCTCGTCGGTCTTACGGCCATCGAGACGAATGCCTTCATCGAGGAGCATATTGCGGGTAGCCTCTTTCATAACGTCATGGAAATAACGCTTAATCATCGGCTTTACCAGATCAGTGACTTCCTCGCCTAAAGAGGTGATATATTCCGCTTCCAGATTTTCCCATGCCTCGGCACGTTCGTGCTTAGGCTTCTGCGCTTTTGCGATGTCATATACCTGTTGGTAGTTGGCGGCAAATACACGGGCCTTGAGCTCAGAGTCATTGGTTTCATGCGAATACTCCCGGATACTGTCTTTTCCGAGTTCCTTGCGGAGCTCAAGCTGAACCTGACAATGTCTTTTAACTTCATCATGACCAAATTTGATGGCTTCAAGCATCTCTGCTTCGGAAACTTCCAGCATCTCTCCTTCAACCATCATGATATTATCATACGTACCGGCAATGATGATATCCAAATCGGCATCCTTCACCTCTTCCATACCGGGATTGATAACCATCTTGCCATCGATGCGGGCCACACGGACCTCGCTGATCGGGCCGGCAAAGGGGATATCAGTTAAAGCCATTGCAGCCGAGGCTGCTAATCCTGCCAACGCGTCAGGCGGACAGGTCGGATCCGCTGATAAAAGCATGATCGACACAAAAACCTCTGCATGATAATCATCCGGGAACAGGGGCCGCAGTGCGCGGTCAACCAACCTGGAAATCAGGACCTCATTGTCGTTCGGACGAGCTTCCCTTTTCATGAAGCCACCCGGGAAACGGCCGGCTGCAGCAAATTTTTCTTTATATTCAACACTTAAAGGCATGAAATCAACGCCTTCTTTTGCAGTTTTGGAGGCACATACAGCCGCCAAGACCATGGTTTTTCCCATGGTAACCACCACTGAACCATCGGCCTGTTTGGCCAATTTACCGGTTTCAATGGTTATCGTCCGGCCATCAGCCAAGGTGATGGTCTTCTGATAAGCTTGATGCATTTTGTATAATGGATTAAATAAGAAGAAAAAAGGCAACTATAAATTGCCTTTTTTCCCTTGGGTTATTTACGTAAGTTCAAATCTTTGATAATCGCCCTGTAGCGGTTGATATCCTGATCCTTGAGGTAATTGAGTAACCTTCTGCGTTTACCAACTAACCGGATCAATGATCTCTGGGTACTGAAATCCTTTCGGTTTTTCTTCAAATGTCCCGTCAAATGAGAGATACGGTATGAGAATAAAGCAACCTGTCCCTCTGGGGAACCGGTGTCTTTATTGGACTTTCCGTACTTCTCGAAAAATTCCTGTTTCTTTTCTGCCGTTAAGTACATCTTTACTAATTTTTTACAGTTGTCTTTAAAATAACGCGCAAAGTTAGAAAAATAATTTTGCAATGCAAAGACAATGGGGATTTTGGTATTTAATACCGGTACGTATATTGCCCAAAATACGCCGACATTTCCGGAGATCCGCGGAGCAGGAAGGTCACCTCGTGCTTTCCGCGTTCCCGAAGTGAAACCAGTGAATAAACCAGCCAGCGCGTGATCCAGGCCTCGCAGGCATCCCCGTTGGCGTGATGAGAAAGGGCCAGCTCAATTGGCGGCGGAATTAAAGCATTTGGAGGCAACCTCCAGAGGTTAAAATCATGGTCGCGGCATCCTCCGCTGTAACTCACCTGAAGCATCAGAAAATCACCATCCACATAAGCCGAATCCATGCGGAATGGATCCATAAAATATCGATCTCCCTTATCTTCACTAAGCAAGACAACATCAGGAGCCTCTTTCCGAATTTCGGTGATCCGGATGGATTCCACAAGAGTACCTCCCCTGCCACAGCGAAATTCCTCCGGATCCTTTTCATACTTGACCTGAACCTGCAGATCAGGAATCTGAAAATCCACGCTCAGATTGACCGGATGATAATAAACGGAATCAATCAGGATTTCCCAGCCGCATCCATCAACTTCCGGAGCGCCGGCAAAAACGACCGTTCCCTGCTTGAATCCATAGTCGCAGCCATCGTTGGGTTCTAAATGGCAGGAAGACAATAGAAGTGAGACCAGAAGGATGGCGAGAGCGTAGAATGTTGATTTTGGGATCATGTTGGTTGGATTTGTTGTTGTGGGTTATGGGTTATGGGTTATGGGTTATGAGTTATGGGTTATGAGTTATGAGTTATGGGTTATGGGTTGCAGGTTGTGGGTTGCAGGTTGTGTGTCAATGTTATCGCCACCAGTCGTCGGGTCTGGTTACACAAAATTGTCCGGTTGGGGATTTCTTTAAATTCAAGTCGAAAACCAGCGGTGCCCACGAATACTGGAAAGCAGACTCCACAATCCTCACATGGTACTTGTCGGCCGGCAGGTTATGCACCTTGATTTCCAGGTCATACAAACAGTTGCACCGGCAAAGATGCTTCGTATCGTCCTCCCGGATAATCAGGCTGTCGCCCAGGACTTCCACATTCACGGAGAAACTCTCGGGACAGCAGTTAAAAGCCGCATTGTACTGCATCAGGGTGAGCAAACTATCCCCGGAGTAAGAATAATTAACACACAGGGTTTCCGGACGCGGATCATTTGATTTCAAATCGCTGCCTGCCTTGCACACCATATCTGAAGAGGAGGTCACAAAAAGGGGGTCCTGATTTACCCCTCTTTCACAGGCAATCAAACTGCATCCGGCAGCAATCGCCAATACCCAAATTCGAAAATTCCTGTGGTCCATATTATTTATTTAACGATTTGACTCCCTCATTGCACATTCATCATCCTCCCAATGAACAGGATCGAGCCGGTACTCTTTTCAGCAATGGCAAAAAGGAAGGGTTTGTTAAAAGAAATAAAATTACCGATGGAGGTTACACCCACTTCAACCGAAGTGACAGCGGCGGCTTCGGTTCCTTCTTCACTGACTTCAATAAATGTCTTATGTTTGACATCTGTGATGAGTATCCCTCCGTCCGCCAGTATACCGGTGAAATCCGCACGGTCGGAAAAGGCAACCCCCATACCCATGGCATTAAGTGTGCTTTTCAGGCTTTCCTCAAATGAAAAGGAAAACCTGGGCATGGAAAACTGGACATCCCGAACCGTATCGTAACCCAATAGCCATTGGGACCAGTTATCTGCACTCAGCAGTTGTTCCACATCTGAAACCTTCTTCCCCGTTTCCGGGAGAAAAAGAAACATTCGCCAGTTGCCTTTTCCGTAAGGAAGCTCAACCGAGCTAAAAGTTGCATTGGAAATCATATTCAGGTCCATTTTCCGATTCATCATGTCCACCTCAACCGCGCCCCCTGCTTCAGGATAAAATGGCTGCCTCATGGTTTTCTTCTTGTCAAAGGCTTCGCTCCAGGCACCTTTGAAGTAAATGGCATTGATCAGGAACATGATGGATTCCGGATTGATCTGATCGACAATTTGCGTGATCTTCTTATTTGTTTGATCCGACACCCAGGAATTGATCAGATCCTTGCAACCCGGAGCGGAAAAATCGACTGGCTTAACTTCCGCATGGTAAAAGGTCTGGTTTCGCGTGATAAAATCGGGTAAAACCGCGTAGCCCTGACGGTACCAGATGGAATTGGCCACCGAAATGGTAACCCTCGGATCATGAGCCACAAGAGCAGCAATTAGCGTTTTGTTCAATTCATTAAGTTCATCACGACTGTATCCGGTCATCTTTAAGGCCTCCTCCATCGCAATTTTCGTCTCTCCGCCAGCGCCATTATAAGCCATGGACAGTGCTTGCGACACGCTCAGCGGCGAAATCATCAGGTTTGTTCCAGGAACAGCTGATTCGGCAAGCCTTCTGTATAAATCGAAACCGAAAGCATTATCCGCTTGGATTATCCCTGCGGCCTTTTGCGGCAGATTCAAGGGTAGCGGTTGATCATCCTTTTCCTTGGCACACGAAAAGGTGCCTGAAAAAATAGCGACTCCAATTAATAGTTTTACTAACCGTCTCATATATAATATCTTTATCATTCAAATTACAATCCCCATGGATATCCATATCGGGTAACACCATACTCACCTTCCTGAACTTTATGCAATTCCACCGGAAACTGAATTTTTATGGCATCCGGTTGCTGAACATAAGGTTCCTTCCTTATGTTAAATGCGAGAATTCATCAAGCAAATTCCGGACCACAAAAAGACCATCCGACAAATTTCGTGGTGCATAGCCCAGCTCTTCGATGGCCTTGTCGAGCACGAATCCAGTGCTCACCGGACGTCTGCCCGGTTGGTTCAAGGAATCGGACGAAATCCTGGATATCAGCGTCAGGTCGAGATTAAATTCCTCCGCAGTTTTAATGGCAAAATCATACACGGAAGTAAGCTCCGGACCCGAAAGGTGATAAATGCCCTGCTTTTGCTTTTGAAATATCCGGATGATCCCTTCGGCAAGGTCATCAACCAGTGTGGGCATCCGGAACTGGTCGTCGACTACCCGTATCGGTTTGTTGCCGGTGAGGGAATCGTACACCCAGGTTACCAGGTTGGATCGGTTCATAGCCGGGGTGATTCCGTATACCAGGATCGTTCGCACGATAGCCCAGGGAGTAGTCAAAGATCTGGCAACAAATTCACCCTGGAGTTTTGACCATCCATACAAGCTGATCGGGCACGGCTGATCCTCCTCCAGGTAAGGCCCCCTGAGCCCGTCAAAGATAAAATCCGTAGAGAGATAAATAAAATGAGCGCCAGCTTCCTCGGAGGCTTTTGCCACGTTTCTGACTCCCTCTATATTGACCTTTTCGCAAAGCCCGGGGTTCAGTTCGCAAGGGTCTACCTGGGTCATGGCCGCACAGTGAATCACCACATCCGGCTTAAATTCCCGGATAACCGATTGTACCTGGCCGGCTGAGGTCACATCCAACTGACGAAAACCTGCCGGAACCATTCCTTTAATTTTACATTCGGATGCGGAAGTAGCTAAAAGGCTAACATCTTCAATGGGAAGAATCTTCCGGACAAGCGTTTGTCCGACAAGGCCATTGGCACCGGTAAGTAATACGTTCAGCATACCGGTAAAGGTACGAAAAATCCTTTCAGCTGCCTTTGCCCCGAATCAGGAATTGCCCGATATGACAGGTAAGGCAATGCCTGTTCTGACAATAGCGGGAATACAAATGATGAAACGCCTGGGAGTAGAATGCATTGGGTATCCGGTAACCATAATGGGTCCATAGGCGCGATATCCGGTTATCTTCGGCCGGCAGGAGTTCCAGTTGCTCCATCCACTTCTCCCATGCACCGGCATCACCATTCCGGTTCTCATAGCAGGCCCGGAAAGGCAAAACCGCATTTATCCTAAAAAGGGTAATGGTGCCTTCGCCCATCCCGGTAGCTGGGGTTTCCCACTTTTTACCAAAATCGTAATGCATCTTCCAATAGGATGACATAGGATAGTCGAATATCAGGTTCCTCCCGGACCCATGGACTGCAGAACCAATGCCATCCGGATTGCCGGCCAGGAAGGATGCTAATTGGGCTAGTCGTATGGTTGGGAAATTAGCCGGTCGCATCCGCAGGTACTTCCAGCCGGGGTTTTTCACCGGCACCAGATGAAATTTGTGACGCACAAAACCATATTCCACCATCAATGCCCGGGAGTAAGGATCTGGCTTTCTGACGGGTATCAGGTCCGCCTGGCCAAAAAGGATCGCTTCCAGCCGGAATAAATTGGATCCTGTCGACCGGATGGCAGCGAGCGGAATGGTTCGGCCCAGCCTGTCGAATGCCTCCTGGTTGATGCCAAAGCCGAACGTGCGGAAAATAACCTGCAGCCATGTTTCTTCCCATGAACCCCGGTTAACGGCCAACCGCTCAAAAAGATCTTTCGATTTCAGCTCCATTCGCTCAATGCCCATATTTACAATCCAGTTCTCGACTTGTTGCGGATCGAGTTTCTTCCAGGATGTTTCGCACGGAACGGGTGAGAGCGTTGATATGATCTGGTGATAATTATTCAGGTAGGACTCTTTTACCGGCAGCTCCACCATGGGAACTTCATCTCCGTTTGTGCGTTTCACCTTACAATCCGCCTCATAAACCACATGGAGCACAACCGGTTCATAGGCCGGGTCCTCATCATGATGGTGCCGGTACCAGTCGGACGCCTTTACATGGATCTCCACATGACCGGCCCATACCGCTTCGCCTATCCGGATTCTGGCCATCAGAAAATCGGGACCCGCATTGGTATTGAGCTGCCCCGGAGTCATGACTTCAACCCGTTGCCGGGCAGGGGTGAAAAGTTTATCAGCCGGAAATAATCCATATTTCCATAGGTACTGTAAAAAATCTTCCTGCATCTGAATATGTTTTTAGCATATAGATGCAGTCAGAACCCTGAATTGGAATTTTGGCTGAACTTTTTTTTATAAATGGAAGCCTGCGACCATCTTTTCAGCTGCCTCCCTGGCCTTTTGGGCAAAATCTTCCCCGGATGAAGCATATAATATGCCGCGGGAATTATTGATCAGGAGTCCGCCCTTGGGTGATCTTCCGTTTTCAACGACCATTTCAAGCGAACCACCCTGCGCGCCGATGCCAGGAACCAGGAGGAAATGTTCGGGGACCATGCGGCGGATATTCTGAAAATATTCCGGTCGCGTGGCACCAACCACAAACATCAAATTATCCACCGAACCCCAGGTAACCGCCTGCATCAGCACCTGTTCATAAAGCAGCTGATCCGGACCCACGGGCAACATCTGAAAATCTGCCGCCCCGGCGTTTGAGGTCAAGGCAAGAACAATCGCCCATTTACCCGGAAACTGCAGGAAAGGTTCGATGGAGTCCCGTCCCATATAGGGCGATAGTGTGATGGCATCAAAATCATAATGCAAAAAAAACGCCTTGGCATACTGCTCCGCAGTGTTGCCGATATCTCCCCTCTTGGCATCCGCAATAATAAAGAGATTCGGATCCTTCGAACGGATGTAATCAACCGTCATTTCGAGCTGGAGCATCCCATCAGTGCCGAGCGCTTCATAAAAGGCCAGGTTGGGTTTATAGGCAACCGCCAGGTCGGCCGTCGCATCAATGATGGCCTTATTAAAAGTGTAAACCGGAAATTTCTCGCGGTGGAGAAATGATGGAATTTTGGAAAGGTCGATATCGAGTCCGACACACAAAAAAGACTTTTTCTTCCGGATTTCAATATTCAGTTCGGCTGCGGTCATTATCTGTTGGTATCAGAAGTTTTTAATCGCTCGGCGTTTTCAGCGATCTGCAATTTATCTATAATTTCCTGAATATCACCATTCATAATCGCCGGGAGGTTGTACATGGTCAGTGAAATGCGGTGGTCCGTCATCCGACCTTGAGGATAATTGTACGTCCGGATTTTGGCGGAGCGGTCACCGGTGCTGACCATCGTTTTTCTTCTGGAAGAAATCTCATCCATATATTTCTGATACTCCCGGTCATAAAGCCGTGTACGAAGTTCGATCATGGCCTTATCCTTGTTTTTGATCTGCGACTTCTGGTCCTGACAGGTCACGACAATTCCCGACGGCATGTGGGTCAGGCGGACGGCTGAATAGGTGGTGTTCACCGACTGGCCTCCCGGGCCTGACGAGCAATAGGTATCCACCCGGATATCCGCAGGAAGCAATTCCACATCAAACTCCTCGGCCTCAGGCAATACCGCCACCGTAGCCGCAGAGGTATGGATCCTTCCCTGCGTTTCAGTCTGCGGGACCCGCTGCACCCTGTGAACCCCTGATTCATATTTCATCACGCCATAAACACCTTCACCGGTGATATCGAAAATGATCTCCTTATACCCTCCGTTCGTTCCTTCGCTGAAACTGTTCACACTGTACTTCCAGCCCCTGACATCGCAGAACTTACAATACATGCGAAACAGGTCGCCCGCGAAAATACTGGCTTCATCCCCACCGGTCCCCCCACGAACCTCGACAATGGCATTTTTCCCATCCTGGGGATCTGCCGGAAGGAGAAGCACCTTGATCTCCTCCTCCATCTCTTCCCAGCGGGTATTCAACACGTCCAGCTCCTCCTTTGCCATTTCACGCATTTCCTCATCCTTTTCCACGTCGAGGATCTTTTTGGCAGAATCAATATTCTGAACAATATTTTTGTACTCCTTATAGAATTCCACCACTTTGGTCAGCTCCTTGTATTCTTTGTTGAGCTGCACATATCTTTTCATATCGTTGACTACATCCGGTTCGGTGATCAGACGGGCCACCTCATCAAAACGTGCCACGATGCCTTCTAATTTATCTAATAACATGGGTAATAATTTTTTCTTTGAACTGTTAGATATGCCAGGTTCCGGGCCCTGTGCCTCCGCCACTCCTTCAGATAGCGGAGCTAATAGAAGAAATCACCGTACCGGCTGCTGATGGTCAGCTTGCGCTCAGGTGACGGCTCGCAATAACCCACTACTTTTGCCTCAATTCCAAAGCCTTCCGCAATTTCGATTACCTGACGGGCGTCTGATTCGGGAAGATAGATCTCGAACCGGTGGCCCATATTAAAAACCTTGTACATTTCCTGCCAGGGGGTACCGGATTGTTCCTGAATCAACTGAAACAAAGGAGGAACCGGAAAGAGATTATTCTTAACGACATGGAGATCGTCGATGAAATGCAGAATTTTGGTTTGCCCGCCACCGGAGCAGTGAACCATACCGTGGATAACCGGACGCAGTGCATCAAGGATCGCCTTTACCACCGGTGCATAGGTCCGGGTGGGTGAAAGCACCAGTCTGCCGGCATCCAGACCCGTTTCCGCAACGGGATCGGTAAGCCGGATTTTGCCTGAATACACCAGTTCATCCGGAACAAGTGGATCAAAAGATTCGGGGTATTTAAGGGCCAGGTCATGCGCAAACACATCATGGCGTGCCGAGGTCAGTCCGTTGCTTCCCATCCCGCCGTTATACCCATTCTCATAAATTGCCCGGCCGGAAGATGACAGCCCGACAATTACATCCCCAGCTTTAATCCGATGATTGGAAATCACTTCCGCTCGTTTCATACGGGCCGTAACCGTGCTGTCGACAATGATGGTCCTCACGAGATCTCCGACATCAGCTGTTTCGCCCCCGCAAAAAATGGTTTCCACCCCACGTGCGGACAAGAAATCAGCCACCTCCTGGGTCCCTTCGATCACGGCACGGATCACTTCACCCGGGATCAGATTTTTATTCCTTCCGATCGTGGAACTGAGCAGGATGGGACCCGTGACGCCGGCACAAAGCAGATCATCGATATTCATGATCACGGCGTCCTGGGCAATGCCCTTCCATACCGACAAATCCCCGGTTTCCTTCCAGTAAATATAGGCAAGTGAGGATTTGGTACCGGCCCCGTCGGCATGCATGATGCAGCACCAATCGGGATCGCCGGTCAGCACATCCGGGATGATTTTACAGAATGCCTTAGGAAACAGCCCCTTATCAAGATTTTTAATGGCCTCATGAACATCCTCCTTGGAGGAAGAAACCCCGCGCTGTGAATATCTGTTACCCTGCTCCATAACGAGGGGCAAAGGTAGAAAAATTACGGCATTTTATCGTAGGTGGCACCCCCTCCACCACCCGCGCTATTATTTATGCTATTACCACTAGTTTCCTCAATCTTTTTGCCCCTTTTACCACGACCTTGCTGCAACTCCTGGAGACCCCGGTCGAGGATTTGCTGCTGGGCGTCCTTCTCATTCCCCGGCTTGCCTCCCGGCACATAATCGTTGCTAAGCACACGGAATTCTGTTCTGCGGTTTAACTGATGAGCAATTTCCTTATCCTGGTCTTTCGGAAGCAGATCAATATAAGCTTTTGCAAGAGTATCCCCCACTTTCAGAAAGCCATATTGTGCAGCGATTTTTTCATCTACCACCCGAGGTTGATCAGGTCCGTAACCTCTGGCTTTCAGCCTGTCGCCGGGGATCCCTTTGCTGATCAGATAATCCACCACCGACTGTGCACGGTTCTGCGACAATTCCAGGTTAGTCATGGCACGGAACGGTCTTACATCCGTATGAGACATCAATTCAATGGTGATATTCGCATTATCCTCAAGTGTTTCTACCAAGGCATCCAGCGCAACCATGGATTCGGGTCGCAGGTCCCACTTTGCCAGGTCATAAAGTATGTTTGGCAGCTCGATCGGCTTTTCATAAGGGGCCAGAACCAGCGTAGCATTAAAATCCCTGCTCACCTCGAGCCCCATCGTGGTTTCCCTTAATTTTCCATTCAGGTATCCCTTCTTGAAAGCAACCAGCAGATAGTCTGTTTCCGGTTTCAGCTTAAAAGAAAAATTTCCGGTGGAATCCGTTTTATATTCCAGACTGGTTCCGTCGCTGCCGATTAACCGGACATCGGCACCCCCCAGCGGGAGTGTCGTCTGCTCAGAAATCACCCGGCCGGCCATATTAAACCGCTTTTCAGGTAGTACAAAAGAATAGATCTCATCGCCACCCTTACTTTTATCCTGTCGACTGGAAGTGAAATATCCTTGCTCCGCATCTTTCTGGAAAATGATCCCGAAATCATCGCCCGAACTGTTGATCGGTGCCTTCATGTTTTCAATAATCCACTTTCCCTCACTATTCAGCTGAGCCTTGAAAATATCAAGCCCCCCCATACCGGGATGACCGTTCGAGGAAAAGTAGAAGAGGGAATCAGTTTTAACAAATGGGAACATTTCATCCTTTGGGGTATTGATTTCCGGTCCGAGATTTACCGGAGCACCGAAAGGCCCATCCGCTTTCTCACGTTTAGTCATCCAGATATCTTTGCCACCGATACTCCCGAGCATGTCGCTGGTGAAGAAAAGGGTCAGCTGGTCCTCGGTCAGGCTGGGATGTGCAATCACCACCGAATCTTTTGCAATCGGCACCACAACCGGGTCGGCCCATTTGCCTCCCAACCGCTTCGACATCAGGACCTGGCATCCGAGAGCCATCTGCTTATCAAAGCGGCAACGGGTAAAGTACATCACACTTCCGTCCTCTGAAACCCAGGGAGCGCCGTCGTCATACATGCTGTTAATACTCTTGTCGATCGGAGTGGGCACGGCCCATTTTTGCTTATTATCCAGCCGGGTATAATAGATATCTGAGAAACTCTGACCGGTTCCACCATGAATTTTATTGCCTGCCGCTCCGTCACGGGTAGAGGAAATATAAAGCTCCTTGTAATCTTTGGAGGCAAAGGAAGGACTGTAATCGTTGAATTTTGTATTAAAGTCCTTCACATTGGCCACCTGATACCGGGTGGGATTTTTCGTCCAGGTCAAAATGGAATCGCAGGACTGATAGGCCAATAATGCCATCAGGTCGCCGGGTTCCGATTTCAGATATTCCTCATATTCCGCTTTGGCATCGGCAGTCTTTCCGTTTTCCTTTAGCATATCGGCATAATACAGATGAGCCTTGGGATTCTGGATTTTTTGCTTCACCACGCGTGAAAAATAGGTTTCCGCTTTGCGCGTGTCATTGATCAGCCGGTAACAATTGGCAATCTTAAATGAGATGGTCATCCGGGTCTGACGGTCCTTCTGTCGGGCATAGGCCTTCTTATACTTTTCAATTGCCTTGAAGTATTCTCCCATGTCAAAGGTCTTATCAGCCTGGACAACAAGATCTCTTTTCTGACCCATCACAGGACCGGCAAGCAAAATTGCCATGGTCAAACCTGCGATCAAGCGAAATAATTTCATACGTGCTTTTTTGATCAATAACGATCAAAAATAGGCAATATTTGCCTGTTTTCAATAATTATCGGGCAAAGAGCAGCTCGCGGTATTTCGGCAGGGGCCAAAGGTCGTCGTCGACGATTAGTTCAAGTTTATCAATGTGATACCTGATCTCATCCAGATAGTGCTTCACAGTTGAATTGTATGCATCCGCCAGTAATCTCACGTCTTCAATTTTGTTTGCTTCCTTACGGGCACTCACCATCTCGTCAACCATCTCCAGGATCAGTGCCTTGTGTTTTGAAATCCTGCGGATGGCATTCAGCTGGTAGCTAGCCGCATCGGCAAATTCACTGGCCGGAAGAATGTCTTTAAGCCCTTTGACGTTCTCGATCAAACGGTTCTGATATTTGATCACCGTCGGGATAATATGATTTACCGCCAGGTCACCCAGCACCCTTGACTCAATTTGAATTTTCTTGGTAAACATTTCCAGGCGGATGTCATAACGGGCATTGAGCTCCCTTTCCGAGAGTACATGGAGCTTTTCCAGCAGGGCGATATTCCTGGGATCCACATAAGCCTTTAGTGCCTCGGGAGCATTAAGTATATTAGTCAGGCCGCGGAGTTCAGCTTCCTTTTTCCACTCTTCACCGTATCCGTTGCCTTCAAAGAGAATCTTCTTGGAATGAATAATGTACTTCCGGAGAATCCTGAAAATAGCCTCGTCTTTTTTGGCCCCCTGTTCGGTCAGTTCATCCACCTCAACCTTAAACTCACGAAGCTGATTGGCCACTGCAGCATTCAGAATGGTCATCGGCGCTGCGCAATTCATGGAAGATCCAACGGCACGAAACTCAAAGCGGTTTCCGGTAAAAGCGAATGGGCTGGTACGGTTCCGGTCGGTATTATCCAGGAGGATCTGAGGAATCTTTCCAATATCCAGTTTCAGTTCAGTTTTCTGATCGGGTGTCATGTCGACAGCAGGTACTTTATCTTCAATCTCCTGCAAAATCCGGGTCAGGTGCTGACCGATAAAAACCGATATAATTGCCGGAGGCGCTTCGTGGGCCCCCAAACGGTGTTCATTCCCGGCCGACATTACACTGGCCCTGAGCAAATCTGCATAGTCATGAACCGCCTTCACCGTATTGATAATAAAAGTCAGGAATTGCAGATTCGACTTCGGATTGGTCCCGGGAGCCAGCAGGTTCACACCGGTATTGGTGAGCATCGACCAGTTATTATGTTTACCGGAACCGTTTATTCCTTTATAAGGTTTCTCATGGAGAAGTGCACGGAAATGATGCTTGCGGGCCACCTTTTTCATGATATCCATCAAAAGCTGGTTGTGATCCACCGCCAGGTTGGCCTCTTCGAAAACAGGAGCACACTCAAACTGATTGGGTGCCACCTCGTTATGGCGGGTCCTGACCGGAATGCCTAATTTGTAGCAATCAAACTCGAGTTCACGCATAAAAGCCGTTACCCGTTCCGGAATCGATCCAAAATAGTGATCGGCCAACTGCTGGTCACGGGCTGAAGCGTGTCCCATAAGAGTACGGTCGGTAAGGACCAGGTCGGGGCGGGCATAATAGAGTGCCTCATCAACCAGAAAATACTCCTGTTCCCAACCCAGCGTTGCAATTACTTTATTTACATCCTTGTCAAACATCTGGCAAACTTCAACGGCTGCCTGGTCAAGCGCAAATAACGATTTGAGAAGAGGAGTCTTAAAATCAAGCGCCTCACCGGTATAGGCCACAAAAACAGTGGGAATGCAAAGGGTTTTATCAACAATAAAAGCCGGCGAGGAAGGATCCCAGGCCGAATATCCGCGTGCTTCGAAAGTATTACGGATCCCGCCACTGGGAAGGGATGAAGCATCGGGTTCCTTCTGAATCAACTCTTTACCCCCGAAATGCTCAAACATCTTGCCGTCCTTGGTCGGCTCAAAAAATGCATCATGCTTTTCAGCGGTTGAACCGTTGAGCGGATGAAACCAATGCGTATAGTGCGTTACACCAAAACTCATTGCCCAGGCTTTCATCGCTGCGGCAACCGAATCTGCCGACCTACGGTCGATATAACCCCAGGTATCCACCGCTTTCTTGACATTCAGATAAGCCTCGGTTGGGAGGTACTTTTTCATGGTCTCCAGATCAAAGGTATGAATACCGTAATAATCGGATACTTTGTCACCCGGAGCGGTAACTTCCAAAGGTCTTCTGGAGAATAGCTCCTTAACAGCTTCTACGCGGATGTTTGACATGATTAATTTTATTAGTTGCGTGCAAAATTATTATATTTTTCATACACACCCCCTATTTTTTAGGGGGTATCAATAATTATTTATCAACTTTTTCAAATATTTGGTTAAATATTAACCTCTCTTGAAAATATTTTGATTCTTAGAGATAAAAAAAGCCCCGATAAAAATCGGGGCCACTCAAAAAATCGTTCGTCATGCGTCACGCTTGCCGCTTCACGCTTCCTGTGTCATTTCTCCGTATAGTAATGATAAAACCGGGTAATGGTTTCAATGCCCTTCAGGAAATTCCATACCGGATAATTCTCATTCGGGGAATGGATCCCGTCCGATTCGAGGCCGAATCCCATCAGGAGTGATTTCACACCCAGAACCTTTTCAAATGTGGAAATAATCGGGATGCTGCCGCCGCTGCGGAATGGAACCGGCCGTTTTCCGAAAGTTTCGGTAAACGCCTTTTCGGCTGCCAGGTAGGCCGGCAGGGTAATCGGACAAACATAGGCAGGACCTCCGTGCAAAATGGAGACTTCCACCGTTACCTGCGGGGGAGCAATCGATTCAAAATATGCTTTAATAAGATTTGAGATGTGCTGGTAGTCCTGGTTCGGAACGATCCGGGAACTGACTTTGGCATAGGCCTTGGAAGGCAAAACCGTTTTGGTTCCTTCACCGGTATAACCGCCCCAGATCCCGCACACATCAAAGGTTGGACGGGTTCCGGTCCGTTCCGGCACCCGATAGCCACTTTCCCCCCAGACTTCCTTAATCCCCAGCATACTTTTGTAACTATCCACGCGGAATGGCGCCTGTGAAAGGAGGGCTTTCTCTTCATCGCTAAGGATCATCACCTCGTCATAAAAACCAGGGATGGTAATCCGATTATTCTCATCATGCACCGTTGCAAGCATTTTTGCCAGCAATATGACCGGATTTCCCACGGCCCCGCCAAATAATCCGGAATGCAGATCTCGGTTCGGACCGGTCACTTCAATCTGAAGATAGGTAAGTCCGCGCAAACCGGTCGTAATGGAAGGCACGTCATTTGCAATCATGGAAGTATCGGAAACCAGGATTATATCGCACGTAAGCATCTCCCGGTTCAATTTGCAAAACTCACCCAGATTTGGAGATCCGACTTCCTCTTCTCCCTCGATAAGAAATTTGACATTGCAACGGAGCTGACTGGTCTTCACCAGATATTCGAACGCCTTGATATGCATGAACGATTGGCCCTTATCGTCGTCGGCTCCGCGGCCCAGAATCTTCCCATCCAAAATTACCGGATCAAAGGGATCTGAATTCCATAGATCAATCGGATCCACCGGCATCACATCCATATGCGCGTAAACCAGGACTGTAGGCCAGGTGGGATCAATTATTTTCTCCGCATAAGTAACCGGGTTACCCGGTGTTTCATATACAACGGCCCGATCGGCTCCGGCTTCCAGCAGTGAAAGCCTGAGATACTCCGCCGCTCGGTACATATCGGGTTTATGTGAAGCAATGGAACTGATGGAAGGAATTCGGATCAAGCCGAATAATTCATCCAGAAACCGATTCTGATTTTTGGATAGGTACTCGTTAATGGTGATCATATAATTAATAATTGCGTATAAAAGCTGTGGAAAAATATAGGTGCAGCTGTGCGCCCACCACTGAGTATTCCTTATTAACACTGCCATAAAGCGAAAGGCCGACGCCCAGATCATAAAAGATCTTATAAGTCGCCTGAATCTCGGCATGCAAACCGGGATTCTTAAACCGAAGAGGGTACTGCTTTGCCACAGAGTCACCAGGGGGGATGAGCCAAACCGGATAACTTCCGTAAGCCCAGCTCGGACCGGCAAAGGCAGCCACATTCATACGAGAGGATTCCCAACGTGTTCCGGCTGCGATAAAAAGATCATTCAACTTTTCATTCGATCTCCACCAGATTTTGCTGTCGGATGAGGAGTGATAGCCAACCTGCAGTCCCAGCTTATCAAAAAAATACTGATAACTGAGGGTCATGTTCTGTTCCGCCTGGCTGGATTTGAAGCTATACCCGGCTCCGTAAGCCAAAATCACATAAGGCGAATTCTGCCGGTAAATCCGGTTGCCAACCACCACGCGTCCCTTTCCCAGAACTACCGTAGTATCGGCCTTTTGAAAAAAACTCTTCTTTTTCTCTGTTTCCTGACCGGAAACAGTGCTGAAAATCAGGAAAGACAAAGGCAGCAAAAACAAAAATTTAGTACGCATAGCTGCTCATTCTGTTATTAAATATCGTGCAAATTATCAAAATCAAGGTTCTTAGCAGCATAATCCAGCTGATCATACCAATCCTGACCATATTTTCTTACCAGCGCATCCCTTACGAATTCATAAACTGCAATCCCGGATTGGTCACCCGCATCGCGCGCCGGATTGCAAACCTCCCACACATCGTAATTCACGGCATCATAACTTTCGTAACTCTTTACCCGGATCGGGTATAGATGACAGGACACCGGTTTGTTAAAATGAACGGCCTGTTCGTGGTAAGCCCTTTCTATGGCACAGAAGGCAATTCCATTTTCAAACAGGGTATAGGCACACTCCTTGCCGTGAATGAGGGGGGTCACAATTTCCCCATCCACATCAAAGACAAATGCCCCTTGTTCCATAACCGAAAGGAGTCCGTCGCCGGAAATGTAGGGACTGAGCTCATCGAGGTAATCCTCCAGAAGACCGGCCTCTTCAATTGTCAGCGGTGCCCCCGCATCACCATGTACACAGCATGCCCCTTTGCAAATGGCCAGGTTGCAACAGAATTTCTTCTGCAGCACATCCAGGCTGATCAGCGTATTTCCTATCTCAAGCATTAAACCAGGGAATGTCCGGTCATGGATTCAGGCTGCTTCAGTCCCATAATCTTAAGGATAGTAGGGGCCACATCAGCCAGGATCCCATCCTGCACGGAAGTATAATCGTTACTGACGATAATGCAGGGCACCGGATTCAGGGAATGCGCGGTATTGGGCGAACCGTCGGGGTTTATGGCATTGTCGGCATTGCCGTGATCGGCAATGATGATGGCGGTATAGCCGTGAGCCTTGGCAGCCTCCACCACTTCCTGAACACAATCATCCACTGCCTCAACGGCCTGGATAATCGCATCCCAGACACCGGTATGTCCGACCATGTCACCATTGGCGAAATTCAGGATAACCAGGTCTGGTTCCTCAGATTTCAATTGCTTGACAATGGCATCGC
>JBBQOG010000010.1:0-19894 GCA_038330665.1 Bacteroidales bacterium | reverse complement strand
AGTATATCCGTTTTCACATTCCAACCTATATTGGCTCAGGACTATCGGGTCAGCCCAATATCACTTCAGATATGGATGGCATTTTTGGAGGTAAAAATTCTAAAGTTAACACCAGGGATTTTCAGTGGAAAACATTTACGCCCATGCAGTTGAACATGGATGGGTGGGGCTCTAACCCGAAATACCCTCAAATCCTGGGCGAACCTGTCAGTTCTATAAACAGAAGCTACCTAAAGCTGAAATCGGAGCTGATACCGTATACCTACAGCATCGCCAAAGAAGCTGTGCATGGACTGCCAATCATCAGGGCCATGTTCCTCGAATCCGTAAATCCTTACACCCGGGGAAAAGCTACACAGTATCAGTATATGTATGGCCCATACTTTTTAGTTGCACCCATATATCAGGAAACCGCCTGTGATGCGGATGGAAACGATATCCGGAACGGAATATATTTGCCTGAGGGTATCTGGATAGACTATTTCACCGGGGATGGGTATCCCGGAAACCGTATTCTCAATCATGTTAAAAGCCCCATCTGGAAATTACCCGTTTTCGTGAAAAGCGGCGCAATCATTCCGATGGCCAATCCAAATAATACTGTTTCTGAAATCAATAAAAGTTTGCGGATCTATGAGCTTTATCCGGGGCCAAAATCCTCATTTAATGAATATGATGACGATGGAGTTTCAGAAGCCTATAAATCAGGAATGGGCGCCACTACTTTAATAGAATCAGAAGTTGATAAAGGAAATATAGCCCGGGTTACTATTCATGCTACCATAGGGGATTTCGATGGCTTTGTGAAAGAAAAGGTCACGGAATTTAGAATTAATGTTTCAGAGAAACCCGGTAAGATATCAGTGAAAATTGGCAATAGGAAGCTTACCCTTTCCGAAGCAACCTCTGTTGCCGGGTTCGAAAGCAATGAGAATGTGTATTTCTATAATCCCGCTCCGGATTTGAACCAATTCGCCACGAAAGGAAGTGATTTTGAAAATGTTAAAATGACAAAAAATCCACAGCTTTTGATTAAAGTGAATAAGGTTGATATTACGGTAAATCCCATCTATTTAGAAATTAAAGGCTACCGCTTTGCAACGGAGGATAAGGATCGAATTAGTATCGGAAAATTATCTGCGCCAAAGAATGCCGGGGTAAAGGAAACTAATGCACAGGCGTTTATTCTGGAGCCAACATGGGACAAGGTGCCGAATTCTGATTTTTATGAGATAGAATTTAACGGGATGCTTTATTCTACCATTAAAGGTACGCGATTTGTTTTCAACGAGTTAAGTCCCGAAACCATGTATGGATTTAAGCTGCGGGCCGTAAATAAAACCGGAGCATCCGACTGGGTTAGTTTTACCGCGAAAACAAAAATGGATCCTTTGACATTTGCCATAAAAGGTATTACCGCCGAAGTTACTGCTGAAAGTCAGGGCGGGGATGAGATTTCAAATCTGTTTGATTTTGACGAGGGCAGCATGTGGCATACAAAATGGGGCAAAAAGGTTACCCCGTTCGATATGATTATTGATCTGAACTCTGTTAACCAACTGGATAGAATGGAGTATTTGCCAAGAGCGGATGCTGGAAACGGAGTTTTATTAAAAGGAAGGGTTTATTATAGCCCCGATAAGCAGGAATGGACCGAAGCCGGTACATTTATCTGGGAAAGAAATGGCAAAACTAAAACCTTTAATTTCGACTCGCATCCAACCGTACGCTATTTGAAAATCTCTGTAGATGAAGGGGTGGGTCAATATGGTTCTGGCCGGCAATTGTATATTTTTAAAGCTCAGGAAGCCCCTTGATTGGGATGAAAACCTACCACCCCATCCGCGCATGGTTACTGCACTGAAATGTATGGGAGACTGCTGTAATTTTCTAGTTTTTCAGCCTCCTAAAATTTCTGACCCGGTGGAAAGTTAGGTAATTGGCATCGTGAAAATTGTGTGCACCACCGAATTCGTCATCGTAGGCAGTGCGCGAAACGAAAATTATGTCCTGTCGATCGAACTGCCAATCAATGTATTGAAACCCGTGCTTTTCGTGATCGGGATGAACCAGCAACACTTTGTGTACCGTCCAATTTTTTAGGTCGGGGGAGCTTTTTAGCACCAGCCGGTTGCGCACCGACCCGGAGGGCAGTTGAGCGAGTTCCTCTGTCGCATCATTTGAAAGGGTAAAGTAACGTTTGCTCCTTTTATCGTAGCGAATTTCAAATTTTGTTCCGCCCCCTCCGAAATCCATAAATCCGCTGTCGGGATTAAAAGTGGCATGACTCCCATCATCACTAATATTTACCATGGCTCCTTTGTGTTGTCCTTTTTCTGAAGTCGCTACCCGTAAAAAGTCTACCAGTTTTCCATCACGGGTTAGCAAAATATTACCTTCCAGCCAACCACCAAATTTTCCGCCGAGATAGCTCGAATCATAGGGTAAGCAGTTAGTTGCCTTCCAATTGGCTGCATCTAAAAGATCCGAATCAACCGGTGCCGAAATTACCATGGCACTGTATCGCTGTCCCCAGGCTTTGGTATCGGCTTTTGCATTTTCCATGGCACGCCAAATCCGCCCGTTGTGGATGAGCATCGCCATAGGAGCAGTATGGTATTCCCCTTCGAGCAACAAACCGTGTTTGCTATCGACGGGCGCAGTCCAGGTGTGTCCGCCATCCGTGGAGCGGCGAAGAATGAAATTGCCGTATTGTTTCCAGGTCCCCATCATGTACAACACATCTCGGTGTACAAACAAGTTCGACCAAAACTGCCCCTTTATTTCTGAAATCTTCCGCCACGATTTTCCTTTGTCGGAAGAGGTAAAAACAGCGGTTAGCGCCTGCTCGTTCTCGGTGGAAGCCGGCCCAAAGTAGTCGTGCGATGCCACGTAATCACCATTGGAAAGTATACAAATTGAAGGGGAACCGATATACGTTTTACCTGAAGCCGGAATATGATCAATCACCACGCCCGGTACTTTTTGCGCCTGGACATTTAGTTTTGGTGCGGCAATTAAGGAAAGAAAGAAAAGAAGGCGGAGGAGGTGTTGTGTTTGCATCATGGATGCAAGTTTCTGAATTAATTACCAAAATACCGATTAAGGAACCCTCAAGTTATCAAACATTCAACCGTATGGACTTGCTACTCAAATCCGGAGATGGAGTTAAACCGGCTCAAACCTCGCGGATGAATTCCAGCAGATCGGCGGTCGAAAGGCGGGCACTCAGGTCGGTGCCCTCGAGCAGGGAATCAGCCAGATCGCGCTTGGTACCGTGCAGCCTGACAATCTTTTCCTCAATCGTGTGGCTGGTAACCAACCGGTAAATGGTCACCGGTTTCACCTGGCCAATCCGGTGTGCCCGGTCGCTGGCCTGATCCTCAACCGCGGGATTCCACCAGGGATCGAGATGCACCACATAATCGGCAGCGGTCAGGTTCAGTCCCAATCCACCCGCTTTCAGGCTGATCAGGAACAATTCGCCACTGCCTGCCTGGAAAGCCTTTACCACGCGTTCCCGCTCGGGTAATGAGGTGGAACCGTCGAGGTATTGATAAACGATTCCCAGTCGGTCCAGTTCAGTCCTTACCAGCGACAAATGCATTACGAACTGGCTGAATACCAGCGCCCGGTGGCCGTTTGCCCGTAGAACCTCAATAATCTCCAGAAAAGAATTCAGCTTTGAGGAGGGGATTTTGATATTCCGGTTTACCATCGTTGAATTGCAGCAAGCCAAACGGAGTTTGGTGATTTCGGCAAGTGCCAGCAGGTGTTTTCCTCCAGGCGATCCCGAAGCGCCTTCTATGTTGGCCACAGCTTCCCGGCGCAGAGCTTCATAAAAGGCCATTTCCTGATCACTTAATTGAACCGGATAAGTAATCTCGGTTTTTGGGGGCAACTCCTCCAACACCTTATTTTTGGTACGGCGAAGAATGAATGGGGTGATCAGCTTTTTAAGATGCTGTTTTGGTGCGGCAGAATCATCTTTTACGTATCGTTCGGTGAACTGAGCCAAAGTTCCCAGTAACCCGGGGTTGCAGAAATTGAACAGGTTCCAGAGCTCTCCCAGGTGATTCTGAATAGGTGTCCCGGTTAAGGCGAGCTTGAACCCTGCCTGAATGGTCATGGCCGATTTCGATGATTTTGTGTGAGTGTTTTTAATGGCATGAGCTTCATCCAGAAGGGCCACCGACCAGTTGATTGCCTCGATGGCCGCTTGTTCGGTTTGAAGTAACCCATAGGAAGTGACCAGTACGTCGCGGGGCGAAAGCGAAGCAAAGGCTACCGACCGGTTAGATTGCTTCAGGAATACCGGATTCAATGTGGGGGCAAAACTAGCCAGTTCGTGGCCCCAGTTGGAGATAACCGAAGCGGGGCATACTACCAATGCCGGTCCATTGCCGGAAAGGCGTAACAGCATGGCTATGGCCTGAATGGTTTTACCCAGTCCCATGTCGTCGGCCAGGCAGGCTCCGGCCCCCCACTCGTTTAACCTCACCATCCAGCGGTATCCCTCTTCCTGGTAGGGCCGCAGTTCACCATCAAATCCTGCCGGTATACTGGCCTCCGACCAGGAGTTGCTGTGGATGAGTGTATGAAAATCCTTCCACTTTTTATCCGCCTTGTACGATCCTGCCATTTGGGCGATCTCATCCAGGGCATGAGCGGCAAACCTGTTTATGCTAATGCCTGAACGGTTTAGGGTAACCCAGGACTCCATCTCATCCAGATGTTTTTTTAAACTCTCGGCCAGGGCCAGGAATTCGCCCGGATTCAACTCGATAAACCGGCCCTTGCTCTTTCTGTTCAGGCGGATAAGCTCATCGAGACTCAGCACCGTGGACTCATCGATTGTCAGGTCGCCATCGAGGTCAAACCAATTGTTTCTCCCCTTGATCCGAAGGCTGAGATTCGTCCAGGAAGCCGATTTCCGGACGCCAAATTTCTCTCCTTCCGGCCACTCAACCCGGGCGATATCTGTGTAATTATTCAAGATATCAAGTAGTTCCAGTATTTGGCCGTGATCGGAAAAATGAACCGGTTCGGCGAAAATATCAGCCTCCATCACCCATGAAATGGCTGAGCTGAGTGTTTCGGCATGGCTTTTTTCGGCTGTAAAGTCGCGTATGACCTGCAATTTTTCGCCACCCTCCTGTCCATATACAACCTTTCCTCCTTTGCCGGGCTTAACGTATGGTGGGGTTGAGCCTAGTGGTTTGACAAATCCTTCGGCTCTTAACCCATCCCCAAACGGAAGGATCTGAACCCGGATGCGGGAGTCCCCTTCCACCGTTCTAGCCGAGGCTGTTTCCTGAACCAGATCGGAATGAACCGTTATCAAACCACTGAGCCCGGTTACGGTTTCCAGCAGCTTTTTCTTTCCACGCTCCGGTATGGTCACGCCTTCACTAATCATGCGGATAATGGATTGTTGCTGTGGACTCAGGAGGATCACTTTATATCGGGTTTGATTCTCCTTGATTATCAATAAACTCTGATCGTATTGGGTAATGTTGGTTCTCAACTTGATCCCTGTCTTCATTTGCTCGGTGAACATTTCGGGTTCAGAGCGGATCAATTCCAGGGAAATATCGGGTTGATGGTATAAAAACAGGTAGGGATGACCACACAACTCAACCACACCTTTCTTAAAATCCAGGGAATACTCCGATGAATGGTAATATCCCGATAGGTGAGTGATTGCCGATGCGAGTTTTCGATCCTGATCGGTTTGCCCTTCAACCGTTTGATCTTTAAACCGTTTCAGTGAGATATTCCGGCCCGAACTCCAGATTCCCCTGGCGTTCATGGTTTGTTGAATAGGTTGGATAGCGCCATGATTCATTTCCATGAGGTAACAGATCCGCGCGTTCACCGATTCTTTTTTGCCTGGTTGTACCTGGCCTCTTGCCACATTCATCAATCCTTCCAGCATTTCTTCCCACTTTTCCTGGCTCAACAACCTGCTCATCAGGCATGGAGGGTCATCTGGTGATTGAACTTGTGATAAAATGGCCGGGTCGAGCTCAATATCCGATTGCCGGGCCATCAAAATAACCTCCCGAAGGAAAAGGAATCGCTTGGTTTGGAACAGATGGGAACTTAAATCCTGTGTTAATGGTTGTAAATCTTCGGCAAGCCTGCCGGATAAAAGGTAATGAAGTATCAGAAACAAAAGGGACCGATAATCCATGATGGCCAATTCCTTAAACTTATAAAGCGATTGAAGTTTATGATTAGCCTGGAACCGGTCTTTCTTAATAAAGTAGAGCAGGGTAAGTAAAAAAAAGCCTTCTATATTTCCGAGCTTGTTGTTCTTTTTGATGGCGGCATCCAACTTTTTAAGATTCAGCCCTTCCGGCCAAAAAACGAAGTTCAGCCAATAAAAAAACTCATAATACAGGTTGTATTCCATTGCCGAGCTCCTCGAATCGGGCCTGCCAATTTTTCGTGCCGCCTCGAACGACCCTGTTGAAGCAGGAAAATCACCCCTGAAGAGCTCAAACTGAGAACGCACCAGCAGGGGATAGTCCGTGGGGTCGTGATCCAGTTGTTTCACTTCCAGGCCTAATTTCCCCATTTGGAAGGAGGTTTCAATAATAGCAGTGTTCATCCGTCTGATCAGGTCGCTAGCGTCGGGCTGACGATTCAACAGGTCGATGAAAGGTCGGAAATCTTTAAAGTCTAATATGTTATACAAATGAATGGTATCCAGTATCCGGAAATACAAGGCTGGAGAACCTGGTAAAGCTGCATCATAGGCCGGTATAGTCAGCATTTTGTCGAAAAGGAAAATAGCCTCCTGAATCCTGGACATGAGGCGACCTATTGATGCGATGGTATACTTGTTTTCTTCAACGAAACAGGCGAACAGGTAGTCGCGGACCAGCTGAGTGACCGGAGGATTGAAAGAATATTGTTCACCTCTCTGGATTTCGCGTACGATTGCCTGGTACTTTGGTTTCTTAAAAAGTCGGGGTAATAGTATGATGCTCAATTCTTCATCCACACTGTATTTATCAGGCGTTGACACGACCAGCCCACTTTTAACCAGTCCGCTTATTGTCTTTTGAAAAGCAGATACCGAGAGGTCGGTTAATGGAGACTGGTAGAACCGGGAAATATTATATCTGCTGACTGGGCTAAAATGAACGACCAAAGCGTCGATGACTTCGCGTTGCACTCCAGTAGTTTCCTCATATTTTTGCAATAAACCGCCAGTTACCTCCGCCACTGATTCTGTGTGATCCATTTACTTTTGTTTTTGAGTGAGGATGAGGCAAAATTGGTCAATAACAATAAAGAAACCATACCATATCCGCGGATTTTTTCAACCGGCATTTCCAGCGGCCAAAGCGATTTAAAATGCCACTCTCTGGCAACATGGTCGTCCAACTTAACATGGAAAATTTAATGTTACCGGACCCTGATGACGATAAAGGTGTATGAGATTGAAGGGCACGCCGATAGCTGATCAATAATCTGCCAGTGACTTGCAAAGTTACTCCGTCGATGAGTGGATTTTGTGATTGGGTTTTCCAATTAGCATAGATTTTCACAGTAAACAATCGCACGTACTTCAAGAGTACGAAGCTCCTTTAAATATAATTTTTTTATTTCCAAGCCACGGATAGTTTTGGCGACTAAATTTTTGCATGACTTCCAAAATGAGCGGGAGTTCTCGCTTCTTCTTCAGCTTGAGAGTATTGGTTTTATCACCGGGTGGTCGGGCGGATTAGAACCTTTTTGACCAACATCGGTTGACTGATTGTAGCCTCAGGTTGTTTTTTTAATACTTTTGATTTACAGAAGGATTTAACCTCTGGGATTTCATGAAACTCAAGGTAGGGCTGGTTACTATTTTTTTAATAGTCTGTGGATATGGCTTTTCACAGAACTCCGGAATGGTATTCAGGTCACTTTCGGTGGAAGACGGATTATCTCAGGGAGTTATTGCAGCCATTACTGAAGACTCCAAAGGCAGTATCTGGGTTGGAACCGATATCGGATTAAACAGATTGGTTGGAAGACATGTTGATGTTTTTTTGAACTCAGATGAGGATTCCACTTCCCTGCCGGACAATAACATTAAATGTCTTACTGTTGATTCCCGGGATAATTTATGGATTGGGACCTATGAATCTGGCATAGTTTGTTATAGCATCAAAACCAATAAGTTTACAAAATTTAAATTCTTTGACGACGGCGGAAATGATGTTTCCAAGGCATTTATTTCCCGGATTTATATTGACGGTAATGACCTTTGGGCAGCAGCTTTTGATTTTGGTTTATTTCATATTGATTTAAAGACCGGGAAGGCCCGTGTTTATCCAATTTACAGTAGTGAGGATCCCGGTGAACTATTGAAGATCAATGATATTTTTGTGGATCGGGGAGAATTATGGGTAGGGGTGAATAAGGAAGGATTAATCCTCTTTGATCGGGAAAAAGGGATTCTCAGGCATCATTGGATAAAAAAGCACACCAATGATTTGAATTTCAATAATGCGTGGAGAATAATTCCTGGCCAATACCCTGATATTTGGGTGGGTACAAACGGGAGTTTTTTGCATAAGGTTAATCGTGAGACTGGAGAATCAACTGTTTATGATGATTTTCAGGATCCCGTCCTTAACCACCGTTTCGTTTCTGACCTTGTTTTTCAGGGGCCTGATTCACTTTGGTTAGGTACAACAATGGGCGGTTTACAGTTATTCCATGTTAAGGAAGAGCGTATCGAGAGGGTATCTTCAACCGACGATATTACTGGAATTGCCTACAATTCGATAATTGATCTTTTTCTTTCAAAGAATAAGATCCTGTGGGTTGGGACCAATGGGAAGGGCTTATCTTATCACCATCCCGGATTCAATCGTTTTACTATTTTCAGTAAGAAATTGAAGAGTCGGTTCAAGTTGGATTTCGTAAGTATTAGGTCTATATATGCTGATAATGACTGGATATTTATTGGGGGATATTCGGGGCTCAACAGAATTGACAAGCATACGGGTTCTATCAATTATTACAATCCTTTTTCTGTTGGGTATTCTATATGCGAGGTGGCTGGAAATCAGGATAAACTGATTATTGGAACGGAGGGTGAGTTTATTTATACCATTGAAAAGAAATCCGGCAAAATTTATCATCCACGCTCGCTCGAAAGCTATCGCTTGTGGGATGGAACAGATTATACCCGTTTTGTTTATAAGATGCTCCATTTAGAGGGGAATAAGTATCTGTTCGGCCATAGCAGGGGGCTAGTCATTTATGACCTGGAGAAAGAAGAATTAGTTGAAAGTTACGTACATAGTGATGATCCTAATTCGATAGTTACGGGTGAAATAAAATGTTTGGTCAGGGATCATAATGGGACCATCTGGGTTGGATCTGCAACCGGAGGGCTTGCTAAGTTCTTACCTCAAACAGGAACATTTGTCAGGGCTAAAAAAGAAAATGGATTTAAAGAATTACCTAGTGATAAGATTTTCAGTTTTGGGATCGACCGGGAAAACAGATTTTGGATAGGAACTGACAAAGGGCTGTGTTTATTCGACCCTAAAGAGGGACTAAAAAAGACTTTTAACGAGAAAGATGGTCTGCCGGATGCCAATATCCTGGCGATTGAAGCTGACAAAAATAACGATTTGTGGTGTAGCTGTGGTGAAGGAATATTCCGGATTAATCCAGATAGTGAAGTGATTGAAAGTTTTGGAACACTTCACGGTTTGCCCGGAAAAGAGTTTAACAAGGGAGCCGGTTATTTGGGCCCGGATGAAACTCTGTATTTTGGTGGGGCCAACGGAGTCGTAGCTGTAAGCTCTGAAATGCAGGCGATAAAATTCCCGGATCCCATACCTTACGTAATTGGATGTAAAACATACAACGTTGAAATGAAACTGGATACTGTTCTGCCTTTTACAAAGGAAATCGTAATTGATCCAGGGGTTACGTATTTCTCTGTTGAAGTTACCGGAATGGATTTTATTCTCGACGATGAAAACCACTTCATGTATTCTCTCCCTGAAAACTCTGATGCGTGGATCGATAAGGGGACAGAAAGAACAATTGATTTTACCGGTCTTAATCCAGGGACCTACCATTTTAACCTGAAGGTCAGTAATAATGGAAAAGACTGGATAGAAATGGAAGAACCACTGATTATCAGAGTGAAACCATTTTTTTATCAAACACTTTCGGCAAAGCTGGTTTTGATTTTTATGGTACTGGGGATTGTTGTGATGAGTATTTTTCTGAGAACCAGATACCTCATCAGACAAAAGGCTGAGCTCAATAGACTGGTCAACGTGAAAACATCGGAGTTGCGTGAATCTGAAAGCCAGCTACGTGAATCCAACGCAACAAAAGACCGCTTCTTTTCAATTATCGCACATGATTTAAAATCACCTTTTAATTCACTGTTGGGGTTATCAGAATTGCTATCTGACGAGTGGGATGAATATACCGATAAGGAGAAGCAAAGAATGATTGTCATGATGCAGGGGAATATCTCGAATACCTATAAATTATTGACGAACCTGCTTGATTGGAGCCGATTGCAGCGAAAAACTATAAGAGCTGAACTGAAAGAGCTTAGTTTAAAGGTGCTTGCCGAGAATGCCATTGAAGGATTTAAGGTGCAGACAACAACAAAAAGGATAAAGGTAATTAAGCAGATTGATGATAGTCATTTGGTTATTGCTGACCAGTTCATGGTAGAAACGATACTCAGAAACCTGATCTCTAATGCTATTAAGTTTACCCCAACAGAAGGCCATATAACAATTAGCTCGGAACTGAAAGATGGTCAGTTCAAATGCTGCGTTTCCGATACCGGTATTGGAATGAGCAAGGAAATGCAAAAAAGGCTCTTCAAACTCGATGAACCTCAAAGTCGTTTAGGTACCGATGGAGAAAAGGGAACCGGACTGGGGCTGCTCGTTTGTCTTGAGTTTATTCAGCTTATGAATGGAAATCTGGAGGTTAGCTCGCGCGCAGGCGAGGGTAGTACTTTTTGCTTTTCTTTGCCGATTGCAAACTAACTGCTCAACGATTCTTCTTCATACAATTTCTCTTATCAAACAAGAACATACAATGGTGTTCGGAGATCTCGGTTTTGAGAAATTCTTAAAAGAAGGAGGATCAAGTTTTCCGTTTACAGTAATTTACGATGACGGCCAACTATTCATTGATGAAAACTACTCATCGAGCAAATCTATTTTAAAAGGGTCTGAATTGATTGCCATACTGGGAAAAATACCTATACTGGCAACAAACTGATAGCAAAGTTCTTCACCGGATTAATAACCTTTTGGGAGATATTTCCCGAACCCCATTTTACTGCAAAATCAAAATCTGATTTTCACCGTTCACCTGTTTTACCAGATAAATCCCTTTTGCCAAATCCGAAACATCAGCTTCGGAAACATTGACAAATGATCTGAGTTTTACGCCTGCCAGGTAATAGACATCGTAGTTGCCTTTTTCCGTAAATCTTATTATTCCTGTCGATGGATTAGGCGAAAACAGCAGCTTTTTACCTTCAGTAACCGTGGGTACCGAAGAGGAATTAAAAACCACAATTTCACTTTCTACTTCTTCAATATCAACATTGCCGGTAGCTGGCGAATCTTCTGATAAATAAACGGTTAGGCGATGTCCGAATTTAGAATAAAAAGTATAAGCTATCCGATGAATTTCTTCAATCAGGTCATTGTTCTCATCGTAAGAAATTTCATTGTACTCATTCCTGATTTTCAACACCTCAACGTTACCGGCCGGGGTGACCAAGGTTCCAAAGCCTTCTGCTTTGATACGGATATCTACAAAATAGGTAGTATCTTTCCATAACAGCGTATCAATCGTAACTAAACTTGTGTTTACCGAAAGAGGCAAGGTTGCCAGAAATTCATTGGTGGTGATTTTCTCCACCCATTGCTCGTCGGGTATCGTGTCGATCATCCCTAACAATACAATTCCCGCTTCTGAAAATTGGTAAAATTCATAAAACAATTCACTGTCCGGATAGGTATAGAGCCTGGCATGCGTGGCGGATGGAAAATTGCTTGTGTACGCAGTTTCGGAAAGTGGAACACCATCGCCACCGGGTTCGGCAATCAGCAGGTAATCATTCGATCCCATGCAGCGGAACTGTGATTCGAGCTGGACGGATTCCACACGGGCACCGAGCTGGCCGGCCGTACGCCGGATCATGTAGGTGTTCCCCACCTCCTGCGTCCGGACCGATTGGAGATCGTCGATGAAGAAAACCGAGGTGCGGGCGCTGCGGATCAGCTGCTCGATCTGCGGCATATCGGTCCGGTCAACAGCTATAGCGTATTGAAAATTTGATGATTCCTGGATGCGGTGCGCCTCATCGACGAGAACCAGGTCGTACTGGCTTTCTTTCGCCTTGTTCGGCACAAACTGATATAAGTTGTTGAACAGGAGCCCGGCTTGCTTCCCAACCATTTTCTTCAACCCTTCGAGGAACGATTTCGATTTGCATGCATAGCTCACATTCTTGCCCCGGCCGGCTGCTTCAGCAAGCAGGTTGAGCGCGATAACCGATTTGCCGGTTCCCGGACCGCCATGGACAATCACCACGGATTTTGCATGTGATTTTTCGGACTGACGGATCTTAGTCATGATCATGTTCTTGGCAACCAGCTGCTCATTGATCAGGGAGAAAACCTGCTCGTTTGTGATCAGCTTATGGGCATGCTCAAGCCGCGTATTACCGCCCACAAAGGTTTCCACGAAATTGCCTTCGTTTTCTGTGGCGGTCACTTGCTCCCACTGCTTTAATTCGATCAGCACCACATTTGCCAACCCCTGCGCATCTTTCCCGAAAAGCAAGCAATCGATCCGGCTGTCGTTATAGGGAACCTGGTACTCCAACTCCACCATATTATCTTTCAGTTCTGCGATCTCTATTACATCCCGCACCCGCCCCAATGAATTCTGCGTCACGTATAACTCGTCCCGATCTTTAGAGTTTGTCATACTTCGTCGACTTCCCTTTCGCTTTGTCAACCGGATACTTCTCGCCGTTCTTCGTCATCTTATTCCGGATAATTTCCTCGATATCGAATCCGTTCCGGTGCGCTAACATCAGGGCATAAACAAGTACATCAGCAAGTTCATCGGCTATCTTTTCCTTCTCACTTTTCTCAACGTTCTTTACCTCCTCGGCATTTTTCCACAGGAAAATCTCATTCAGTTCTGAAGCCTCGATGGATAAAGCAATTGCCAGATCCTTAGAATTGTGGAATTGAGCCCAATGGCGTTCATCGCGAAAGTTGATCAGGAAATCGGTGATCTCTGATAGGCTGCTCATGTTAGGAATATTCAGGTTCAGGGGTAAAGTCATAAGGTTGAAATACGGACTTCGAAGATATGAAATTAGGAAGTGTTTATTATCTTATCGATAGGTGGGTATTGTGGACACACCCGTTGAAAGAATCAGTCCCCGCCGAAGGGTGATCCAGTTAAAATGGTAAATACTGGCCGGTGGGATCGGCACGTCCAGAAAAGAAAACTAATCATTAATTTTAGAGGAAAAATGAAAAGGATAAAACTAGTAATCCTGTTGTTAGCCGCCTGGGGATGTCACCGGATCTATGCTCAGAATCTACCAAATATTATCATCATTTATGCCGATGATCTGGGATATGGCGATCTTTCCTGCTACAATCAGCATTCAGCCTACTACACGCCAAATCTTGACCGGATGCACCGGGACAATTATTCAATCTGACTATTGACCCCGGTGAAACGACGAACTTATTTTTCACTAATGCCGGCAAACGAAAGGAACTTCAGGAATTGCTTCAGCAGCTGAAATCGAGCGGACGCAGTGCCCCAAAAGGAAGACAGCCGCTTGGAATGGAGAAGGTAAGAGAACTCTGTAAGCATTAACTAATATTATTTAAAAATAATTGCCATGTCACGGATGAAACTTGTACGACTGCCCGTTTTCCTGCTGGTCCTGTTTATAGGTACCGCCTGCATAACCGTAACGAAGGACAATTATAAGCATTCAGAAACCTCAGGTGGATTGCATGGATACCTTAATTACAGCACAACCGCGCATCCGGAAGGGTTTCGTGCAGGCACCAGTTTTTACACCGCCGCCGGGCCACCGATCGATAAACCTCTTGCCAACTTTCAGATAGGATTACCCAGTGCATGGGTTGTTCCTGAAAACTCAGACGTTGATTTTCTACTTTGTCCTCCAGGAAGGTATGCCAGGGACAATTCGGATAAGCGGGGCCCTACGTATGCCTCAGTTTTCCAGACCATTGAAGGAGGAGTGGGATATTGGCAGGGTAATAAATTCCGGTATAATTCTCCCAAATTCAGTATCAATGCAACCTCCAGCTGTTATGATTTTGACATAGCCACACCCGGCTGGTCATTTTTCTGCAGCGATACAGCGTTGGCTGATGATAAAATGGGAATTGCACAATTGAGCAACCGGATTCTTGCTCCTCCCGGCACCGGCACCCTGGTTTCCCTGGATCCCGGATTGATTGTTGAACCACCTGCCGGATATGAGTTGAGTTATGTTCCTGTTGTTATCGGTCACAAATAGTTTCACAGTATGAAGAATAAGCAGTTTATGAATATCAATCGTATGATTTTGCTGATTTCCATAATCATACTTTCAAATAGTTATGCCTTTGCTCAATCATCAGAGTTCTTTGCCTATTATACGAGGCTTGACTATAAGGATAATAATAACACCGGCAAGTACGCCGATATAGTAGTCCAGGTAAAGAATTCAGGCAGGTTGATTTTTAGTCGTGAGTTCAGCTATAGCCCCTATTGGGAAGCCGGAGGCTCAAAGCATTTTTTTGACCGGATTATTCCGTTTAAAGGCGATGGCCCTGATGAACGGCCCGACCGGATCAACAAATGTTCGTATGTGAGAATTATTGAAAACACTAACGACAAGATTGTTATACACTGGAGATATGCTCCTGACCAGACCCGCCTGAATTTTACTGATTTCAAGAAAAGTTACCAGGGTGATATCGGAACCTATTTTGCTGATTATGTGGATGAATACTTTAGTATAGATAATGAAGGAATGGTAACCCGGAAGATTAAGAAAGGGTGCTATTCGCTTGATGAATGGAAAGATCCTCTGAATATCACGACACAAGTTTTGAAGCTTTCCGGGCACGGAATTGAAACGCTTGATCTTGTACCCGCTAAACTACAGAATCTGCCCGGTGAAAAAATCGCAGGAGCTGTTGTGCTGAATAATGAGAGGAGGGCACCGTTACTGTGGTGGAAATTTGATGAAGGTCTGGATATCAACCATAACTATACCAAAGAGAGTATTAAGGGTTCCTCCTGCACCATCGGTGGAGTGAAGAGCTACTGGAGGCAGGGAATATCAGGATCGTGCCTTTCTTTTGATGGGTATACCAATAAGGTAAGCATGCCGGCAACTGGCCTGCCAAAGATCAACGGAGATTTTAGCATTGAAGCATGGATTGCTCCCCAGGAATACCCCTGGAACGAGGCCGGAATTGTGGATCATGACCAAAATAAAAGGGCAGGCTATTCATTAACCATGAACCATCTGGGACAAATAGGCCTATATGCCTGCATCGACGGTTCCTGGGTGGGGCTGACCACAAAAAAGTCGGCAGAACTGCTCAAATGGACGTGCGTAACCGGTGTTTACAGTCGGGGAAAGGGTTTCAATATTTATTTCGACGGGGAATTGACCGGTACGTTTGATATTTCCGGAATAATAACTGATGCGGTTGATCAGGACCTTTTAATTGGCATGGCCCATGAACAGAAGCCCCCATGGGCCTATGAGCGCAATATCACAAAATCCTACCTGTCGAGCATGGTTTTCAGTGGATTAATAGATGAAGTTCGCCTGTTCAACAGGGCGTTGGATCCATCTGAAATAGAATCAGGATACAGTAATTTCAAACCCAAGAGCCCTAAAGTTCTTGATTATTGGGTTTTGCCAGCAGGAGCAGACATCCCGAACAAGTTTGGTGCAACCTATACTAAACTGAAATGCAGTCCGGAGTGGGACGGCTTATGGCGGTTTGGGGAGGAAGCGGATATCGTGGTTTCTTTTGATGATAAACCCTGCCGGTTCGTGTTCTGGAGAGGGACCAATTACCTTCCGAGCATTGTCACCGAACCCGGGCCAAAGGGGATATGGAACAGTGATCAGGGACCTGAAGATTACACCGACCAGTGTTACGAGCACATGTCGGACAAGACCTGCCGGTATTCTCATGTCAGGCTCATTGAGAATACAGCGGCAAGAGTTGTGGTTCACTGGCGGAATGCCAGTGTGGGTGTGAGCTATGACTGGCTCACGGTTGATGAAGACGGATGGGGATTATGGACCGATGAATACTGGTACATCTATCCTGATAGGGTTGCGGTCAGATACCAGGTGAGCGGAAGATTAAAAGATTTCAAGGATATTCAAACCCAGCAAAATGAGCTATTAAGTATGCCGGGTACCCGGCCTGAAGATCTTGTTCCGTACGATGCCATTACCGTTTCCAACAGTATGGGAGAAACCGAATTATGGAATTACTCTACAGGAGTCCCCTACATAAAAGGACCCCCGATCGAAGAGAAGGGGAACCTGATCTATATGAATCTTAAATCTGAATACAAACATTTCAATATCGGTGAAATCGGATCCTCTTTCGTACCCTACAGTCAGTGGGAGTCCATGCGCCTGGCCCCTGGACATACCAAATTCAATGCATGGAACCATTATCCGTTTGGCTTATTACCCAGTGACGGAACGGTTGCCACGGGGATCGACCGGGTCAGTTCATCCTGTATTATAACATTATACGGACCGCATCACCTGCTTGCGGACGGCAGAACAGATATGTATAATATTTATGGCATAACTGACCAGCCTGCCACTGAACTCAAATATCTTAACCGCTCGTGGAATTTCGCTCCTGAATTAAGCAATATCATCGGAGCTGAAAGTGCAGGCTTTGATAAGGGGCAAAGAGCCTATGTATTCACCAGAAAATCAAAAAAGATTTCATTTAACCTGGACGGATCTGAAGCCAGTCCTATCTTAAATCCATGCTTCGTAATAAAGAACTGGGAATCTGACGCCAGGGCCCGGATCAGGATCAATGGAAAAGAACAGGATAAGGGGAGTACTGTGAGGCAGGGAATTATTCGTGATACCGACGGCACCCGTACACTGGTCATATGGATCGGGCAGAAATCGGTAGAAAAATCCACATATGCGATCTATACCTAACAACACTCAGAAAACAAGGCCATCCGGGACCGGAATCGATTCATCAGGCCATGATTGGAAAGCCGGTATCCTTTGCGGTAGTAACCTCAACCGGATGATTCGGGGCATACAGCGGCTGCCAATAATTTTTACAGCTTTCTGGAGAAAGAAGATCGGCCATCCGGAAGAGAGGGAAAGAAATAGAGCTGGAAATCACCGGAATGGATGTGAAGTATATCCGGAATAATCCGAAAGAACTGTTGAGCGCCTATACATTGAAGGATTTGATGAAATATACTATTGCAAAAGACCTGACTAAGGAACTTTATGAAGGATTAAGTGGTGCCAATCAGTCCTCAAAATATGGGGCGATGTTCCTTTGACTTATCATGTTTATTTTATTCCGACCTATTATCTCATTAATCGGGAGGGTTTAATCATTGATAAAATAGAAGGACGCGGGCAATTGGATGAAAAGTTGGCGATACTATTTGAAAATATGAAAAACGGATTATAAATGGCCCAATTACTTCTTATTTGAGCCGGGACTTCATTCTGGGATAAAATTCTGATCGACATCTTGAAAATGAAAGTGTTGGAGAGAATATTGATTTTTTACGTACATGAAATCAGGCTGCCGTTTCACCCTATTTCTGCTCAACAAGATCAAGCTTAAAAACAACAACAACCGGATTATGATCGGCAGCCAAACTCTGCTTTCTGCTTTTGAAGAACCCTCGCCAGGTTTCCGACTCAACTGCTTCTGATGGTTTTAGATAAGCATACAGATCGTCCGTTTCGGTCAGGCTAAAACCTGGACCTAAAGAGGCTGAAAAGCCTGAATCTTCCGGTAGCGTCCATAAGGTTTTATCCCCTTTCCGGTAAATAAAATGGATATAAGAAGGCTCCCGGCCAGGCGAACTCTTTGAGGTATACAGGTATACATATTTCTGGTTTTCCAGTACCTTCAAGGTCACCCATAACCCTGGATCCTGGGTACGCTTTCCAAGCTCTTCACCTGTTGGACTCATCTCGAAGGAGTAATTTCCTAACTCGAGCCGGTACTTTTCCCTGATACCCGCCTGGGTAATCTCAAATACCTTATTGATCACCGGTTCCCAGAACAAAACGGAGGCTTTTCCTGATGACGAAAAGGCAAGCATGCTCATTGCCTGGGTTTCCTTACTATTTTCCAGCATGGAGTCCGCCTTTTCACCGGTTGATTGGTTCAACGATAGGATTTTGTGCTCAAAAAAAGATCCATAAAAGAAGTATTTTTCCAACCCGGGACACAAGATAAATGACCAGCTGGGATACTCCAGCAGGCTTCTTTTTGAAAGGAATGCGCCATCACGTGAATAGGAATAGATCTCTGTCTGCGGGAAGCCTGACAGCAATTCGACCGTACTACCGGTAATGATCCCCTCATATAACCGCACGTATTCTCCGGGCCCCTTCCCTGTTTTCCCGATGGCATTCATAAATTTTCCGTCTGGATTAAACCGGGACACTGTTTTTGCTGATGCATCGAGTATATAATAATCATCGATGCAATTCAGAAAATAGAAATCATTGCTGATCAGGCAATCGGATGTGGTTTCCAGCGGAAACACTTTGGCATTTTTGAGTAGAGTAACTTCATTTGCCACGCTACACGGTCCGTTGAGGATAGGGATGGTGGTCACCTGGTCCGGTTGTTTTGTGCAGGCGGAGAGGAAAAGGATCAAAAAAGGTAGCGTTTTTAATGTTGTTTTTGGCATTACGATGTCTTTTTCATAGTCAATTCATAGATCTTCATGGTATCCAGTTCTTTGATTATTCCACTAATATTCAGCATATTAGTGGTGCTTATAATAAGCTAAAAACATGCTACGGAATAAAGGTACAGAGATTTTTTCAGCGATCGCTGACTTTTTCACTAAGCCTGATTAATCACCGATTGAGCAAGATGCTGTTGCATTTCTTGAGAGGGAATATCCGGGGCTTCCCCTTTCGGCTCAAACTGGGAAATGGGCGGTTCAGCTGATTTGCAGAAAGGAAAAACGGGTTTTGTGTCGGGAAATAAATAGAAACCGCTCCCTTGAGTAACTCTCCGGTTTATCCTGTTGAGTTTGCCATGGGAGCTGAATGGGGTTGCTGCCGGAAACCAATTTTAACGAATTTAAGCCATTTCTGAGTGTTATTGTGAATAAGGAAGGCTTGCTCTGTGAGGTTTGGTTTCTACCGTTGTTAACTGTAGGTGCCGTGATTCAGGCTTTTGGCCTGAGGAAGTCGAACAAAATTTCCCTCAACCCGTTTAGCGGGATGTGAAGCCAATCCGGCCGGTTTTTAAATTCGTAATCAGCTTCATGGATGGCCTTCTGGATGGTGTAAATCGAAAGCAGGTTTTTAATCTGAATCTCCTCTTCCGGAATAAAAGAGGAGGGTCCGGCCGTCTCCAGATAGCTGTCCATAAATGCTTTGTAAACCGTTTTATACCAGGCCTCATGCCAGGGATGAAGAAATTCCGAACTTCCGGGTATACGGGAACTGTTTTCAAATTGGGCCGTGTAAATGGCATAATGGAACGAACGCAACATGCTGGCAAGATCTTTAAACGGGCAATATTTGAGTTGACGTGCGGCTATC
>JBBQOG010000009.1:0-20355 GCA_038330665.1 Bacteroidales bacterium | reverse complement strand
ATCACCGCTGCACTGGAGCACAACGACAAGATCGAGCAGTTCCGCGACATCGTCGCCCACTACGTGCGCAACCACGACGTGCCCGAGACCGACGTGGCCGCCGCGCTCGCCGTCGTCGCGCAGGGCGACGTACCGCTCCTGCTCGACCCGGCCGCCGAACGCAAGATGCGTACGGAGACGTTCGCGAAGGACCGGCCCGAGCGCGGGTCGCGCCCCGAGCGTGGTGGCAGCAGCGGCGACCGCGGCGAACGCCGTCCGCGCGGTGGATCCGAGCAGCCGATGAAGGCCTACAAGATCCAGGTCGGCAAGCGGCACAAGGTCGAGCCGCGCCAGATCGTGGGCGCGATCGCGAACGAGGGCGGCCTGTCCCGCTCCGACTTCGGGATGATCCAGATCCGTCCGGAGTTCTCGATCGTCGAGCTGCCGGCCGAGCTGGCCCCCGAGGTCTGGAAGAAGCTCTCCCTCTTCACCGAGGGAACACCGGGAGGACCCTTGAGCATTGACCCGAAATAAATCAAAAGTTCCGTGGTATAGGATTGCGGACAATCATAAAAATAAAGCCTCTAAGGATCAACCTGATTAAAGGATTGGAAACGAAAGGATCGATCAGGATG
This sequence comes from Bacteroidales bacterium, assembly GCA_038330665.1. Classification (GTDB taxonomy): domain Bacteria; phylum Bacteroidota; class Bacteroidia; order Bacteroidales; family UBA12481; genus UBA12481. The sequence goes on along the minus strand of JBBQOG010000009.1, from coordinate 19,741 downwards.
AGCGAGATAGCAGCAGATATCCGGTATGTCAGGCTGGAAACCACCAAGGGTTGCCTGATCAACCGGGCTTGAACCAGTGACCTTCTGATGAAGAGGATCAGAGCATTCTGATATTCATCGCTTTTTACTATATTTACTGACTATACAATTTATATCATGAACAAGCTTTTTGCAACCGTTATTATTTTTCTGGTGAGTCTCACTCTTTCCGCCCAGGATTTTCATGAACTGTGGAATCGTCCGGGTGCCAATTTTTATGACATTAAAGCTGCTGCTGAGGTATACTTTAAAGATAAGGATCAGGGAATCGAGACTGAATATTCCAGGTATAAAAGATGGGAGTATTTTGTTGAAGAAAGAGTTTATCCATCAGGTGATCTGGCACTATTGAATAGCACAAAGCTTTTTGAGGAGATCAGGTTATTTCAAGAAGTAGCGCCTAAATTAAAGAGCCAACCCCAATGGAAAAGTCATGGAGTGAAAAAATTTAATAACATGAGCGGCCATTACTCACCCGGTGTGGGTCGAATCGACCGCGTGGCTGTTGATCCTACAGATTCGAAGATCATGTATATCGGGGCTCCATCAGGAGGCCTCTGGAAGTCTTATGATCGTGGTTTGAATTGGGTTCCGCTAACCGATTATTTACCCACTTTAGGGGTATCAGGTATTGCTATTAACCCACAGAACCCCAATGAGATATACATTTCATCTGGAGATGGTGACGGTGGATATACGTATACTTCTGGTGTCTTCAAATCGATGGATGGTGGTGAAACCTGGGATATAACCGGCTTTGAGGTTGATCTGTCAACGCGTGAGAATACGGTTGATCTGGTCATTAATCCTGAGAATCCAAATATATTGTGGGTTTCTTCCTCGCTGGGATTTTATAAAACGACAGATGCGGGTGCAACCTGGACCAAGACTGCCACTGGCGACTACTATGATATTTGTTTGAAGCCCGGCGACCCGCTGACCGTTTACGTAAGCCGGAGATCTGCCTTATATGTTTCCAGAGATGGTGGTGAAACTTTTGTGCAGAACAACCTTGACCTTAGTGGTGGAATCCTGATTGATGTGACTCCTGCAAATCCTGAAATTGTATATGTGGTTTCAGGCCTTAAAGGAACCTTTAAATCAACAGATAGCGGTGCCACTTTCACAAAAGTAGGTAACCTGCCTGTAGACGCGGGTAATTTCAGATACATGTTTGCATTGGCAGTTTCTCCTACTGATCCCAATGAACTTCATTTTGGAACGATGGAATCTTACAAATCTTCAGATGGTGGTTTGACCTGGGAAAAGGAGACCCAATGGACATGGGGTAATAACACCATCGGATATACCCACTGCGACTTTCATGACTTAGTTTACATAGGAGACACCCTTTTTGCCTGCACGGATGGAGGGATGTCCTATTCGGCAGATAAAGGAGATACCTGGATAAACTGTTTCGACAATGCGGATTGTACACAGATTTATGAATTATCAGTTTGTAAAACGAATCCGGAGTACCTCATGTGGGGATCACAGGACAATGGAACGTATTATTATGATACCCGCGACTGGCAAGCTTGGAATGGTGGTGATGGAATGGACAATGTGTTTGACTATTCAAATCCAGCTATCCGATATGGCAGCTATCAGAATGGGACGTTTTTCTGTAGCGATCATGGTATTTCACAGCCCGGTAAAGGTCCGTGGGTAACTCCGGTATTAATACATCCCACGAACCCGCGTACTCTATATGTGGGAAACAACAAAGTACGCAAGTCTACTGATGGAATGCGCACCTGGACAGTCATCGGTTCTTTCTTAAATAATGCAAGTAATCCAGACGAAGATTGGATAAATAAAATGGCAATCAGTGAGTCAAATCCTGACTATCTTTTCGCTTCAAAAGGTTCAAGAATTTGGAGAACTATTAATGGTGGAACGTTCTGGACTGAAATAACGAAGGGTTTACCTAACCTAAGCATTAATGAGATCGCCATTCACCCCAAAAACCCCAGTCTGATTGCAGTTTCACTTTCTGGATACACGGCCGGAAGCAAGGTGTTTATCTCATACGATGCCGGTCTCACCTGGACTAATTATTCAAAGAACCTCCCAAATATTCCTGGGAAGGGCCTGGCTTTTGACGACAAATGGAACAACGCTCTTTATTTGGGAATGGATGTAGGAATATACTACATTGATGCATACCAGAATGAGTGGGTAATGTATGGGGAAGGCCTGCCAAATGTGATTGTTCAGGACATTGAAATCAATACCAGAACCGAACAGATTTTTATTGGAACCCATGGTCGGGGTGTATGGTCCACAGCAACCCGCCCCGAAGACCCTTCTTTAAAATATTGTGCTGGATCGGGTGTACCCGCTTCAGAATCGGGATATATCAAAAGTGTACTTCTTGGTGACATTGAAAGTTACTCTTCGGATGATGGGTATCTGGAGAGCACAGCACAATATGCCCAAATACAAAGGGGAAGATATTATCCATTGGAAGTACAACTTGCCGAAACTAATTATCGGGATACGCTTGTGGCTTGGATCGATTGGAATAATAACTGGGTTTTTGATGCCGACGAAGCATTAGCCCTCTCAGTCCCTGACCAAAACAGAATTTGTTATGGAATGGTAGCAGTTCCTGCCGGTGCGGAAATGCGGATGACCCGGCTTCGTTTACGTTGTACTCAGCCAAAAGAGATGTTCCTGGAGCCCTGTGGCGAACATCCGGGTGAGGTGGAAGACTACTTTCTTCTGGTTACAGAAAACCCAACCGCTTATTGCCCTGTGGTTAGTAAATACACAAGGGATGAGTATATCCGTCAGGTAGATATTGGTAATTTATCTTCACGCACAAATGGATATGACTATTCAGATTATTCATTTAAGCCGGCTAATGTTCATAGGGGCATGACGGTCGATGTCAGACTGGAGCCTAAATTCAGAATAGACTCTGTATTACAACAATGGAGAGTTTGGATAGATTACAATAACGATGGTGACTTTATGGGTGCCGGAGAACTGGTTCTGGATAAAGGGAGCAAGGATGTCATTAACGCTACTATTACTATTCCTGATGACGCAGTTTTCGGAAACACCCGTATACGTGTGATGATGCAACGTGCTGAAACTCCTGAGCCATGTGAAAATATTTCATTTGGTGAAGTAGAAGACTATAGCATGAATATTAAACCTATTATTTTAAGTGTTGATAATAAAGGTTTTATAAGGCTACCTGCTCCTGAACTAAAGGTGTATCCAAATCCAACAACGGGAATCATAACGCTCAGCATTAATCCTGAGAATGAAACGGTCCTGAAAATGGACCTGGTGAATTCATTAGGACAAGTAGTTAAACAAAAGCAATATAATACGAATGGCAGCGAGTTCACTCAAAGTATCGACCTGTCAGATCTGCCCAACGGCATGTACTATATAGTGCTTAAAACAGAACTGGGCATGGTCAGTCAGGCAAGGGTGATCAAGAAATAATGTTTGATGTTGCCGCATATCAAAATTATTCGTTGCAATGGTTTCGGTGGTTGAAATGCTTATACTATCAAGTGTTTAGGTGACGGGGATAAAGCCATTCCTCCACCAGCCAGAAATTATCTGACCTTCAAGGTTTTAATCTTCTTCTCCAAAAAATCACTGACCAGCCTGCCGAGTTCTGCATACCCTTCCTCGGTATAATGAACATCATCGGTTCCTTTGCCATATTTCCTGTGAATCGCAACCGATCTTTCATATAGGTCGTTCACGGCAACCGAGTACTTATTCATGATCTTTTTGGCAGCAGCATTATATCTTAAGGGATCCTCCTGTATTCGTCCGTCTTCATTTTCGGGCACATAAGTGGTGGTCACAAAAATCAGTTGTGCATTTGAGATTTGCTTGAGTACCCTAACCAGTGAATCCAGGTTTGCGCTGTATTCTTCGACAGTAAGAGTGAGTTTGCCATTGATTTTATCGCGGTAGTTATGAATCTCAGAATTCAGGTCCCGATAGCACAAATCCCATAACCCCCAGTTAAACTGAATGATATTCCAGTCTTCGTCGCCCACCCACTCTCTGATTTTTTTCAGTCCCGTTCCCGTATGTTCCGCATTGCCCGGATTATGTTCGACAATCGCATGGTCTTTAAGATATTCCTTAACGAAGGGAGTATATCCGATGGATATGGAATCTCCGATGATCAGGATCTTTGTCGTTTTATCAGAAAAGGCCAGGAGGACCATCGACAAAATCAGGAGAAGGGCAATACCTCTGTTTGTAGTCATGAGTAGGTTGGTTAAATTTCGATTGGATCTATATTCCGAATTTAGGCTTTCGTTTCTTTTTTGGTTTTGGTTCAGGCGGCAGTTATTTTCTGCGGGATAAATCCGGATAGGGCACATCATAACCCTTTACTGCATGCCAGAGGATGCGGTTGAAGGTGTCTTCATCAATCCGGTCGAGCTCATCCAGGTCCTGTTCCATCGACTTTTTGGCCCAGTACCGTTGTTTCCCGGTGAGGCCAATGAGTGGCGGATTGATCTGATCCAGTGGAATATTCGAAGGCAGTGCAAGGTATGGGGCAAAGTCGGGCTGTGTGGTAAAGCAATCCGACATCGGTTCCGCCGCTGCATCGAGCTGGTTCATCGGTGGAATGCCGAGAATATTTTCCATGGTACGGACCATACTGATCTGCGAGTAGTAGGTCGACACCACCTGGTTCCGTTTGGTATAAGGACTGATCACCATTCCCACTGTCCGGTGGCCGTCGACATGATCCAGTCCGGCCTGGGGATCATCTTCCGTTACGAAGATGCACGTTTCATTCCAGAACTTGCTGTGCGAGATGGCCTCCACGATCTGACCCAGAGCCAGGTCATTGTCGGCCACGGCCGCCCGGGGGGTGGGCATTCCGGGAGTGGTTCCGGAGGTATGGTCGTTGGGAAGGAGCATGATGATGAAATTGGGAAAATCGCCTTTTTTCTCAAATTCCTTGAGTTCCCTTATAAATTCGCCTGCCCGGTACACGTCGGGTACGGTATTCGGGAACCCGATGTAGGTGGGGCACAGGTAGGGCCCGAGTTGCTCAAGATTGGCCACGGCCCGGATTTTCACCTTTCCGGTTTTCTGGATGAAATCCTCGTAAATATCGGTGAACTGTGCCTTTCCCGGATCGATCACGGCATCCACGAACTCGCCGTAATTCCTGAATGTAAGCCCATTACGAAGAACGTTGTCCCAGATAAAACCCGAGCTTGCATAAGCCAGGGCATCGTTGCCGTCGTAAGGATAGCTCCGTGAGAAATCACCAAAAAACTTCTCGATATAATCCGTCACATAGGCTTCATCGGTCCACTGGTGGCCGTCGGCACTCAGCACGCCGCTGCAGTAGTAGTTATCGAGCAAAACAAAGGATTCGGCCAGCTTATGATGATTGGGTGTGACCTCCCGGCCGAAATGCACCAGTCCGGGATCGCCGTTCCCCTGGGGCAGGTCTCCGAAAATCTGGTCGTAGGTCCTGTTTTCCTTGATGATATAAACCACATGCCTGAACGGGGATTTCTGATTCTTTGCCCGGGGAACGGGCACTATGGATGCTACACTATTTGCTTCAGGATCAGCTGTCAGCTCCCTGACCATGGAATTGTTGCGGGTTACGCTGGCGGTCATTTCCGCCAGCTTCCGGTCGTCGGGTATCGGAATAACTGACAGGGTTCCGGCGTGGTCGTGACTGTTCAATCCTTCGCGTGCGGTAAGCTGGTTGCGCGAACCGATGCCTTTCACATTGGCCACAAAAAGCAGCCGGGCCCCATCGTCAAGGATCACCGATCCGGGATACCAGCCGGTCGGGATAAATCCCAAGGGTTTGTTTGATCCGGTTTCGATGACACAGATGGCATTATCGGTTCCATTGGCCACATATAAATATTTACCGTCGGCCGAGAGGGCCAGGGCGTTTGGTGAGCTTCCGAAAGGCAGGCCGGTTTGCGTTTTCACCGAGATCTGGCTGATCACCTGATCCGTTTGGGTACTGATCACCGATACCACGTCGCTGTTGGCACAGGCCACATAGAGCAGGCCAAGGGCAGGATTGAGCACCATTCCGGACGGATGCAGGCCCACCCCGATATCCTTGATGCAGGTATTGCTGGCCAGGTCGATCACCGACACGGTGCCGCTGCTGGCGATACCGGTTTTGGGATCTACCAGGACCTGGCTGCCGGAGGTATTGAATGTTGTTTCGCCGGCGAGCGGCCTTCGTCCGCCCCAATTAGTGACATAAGCCTTTGTCTCTGACGCCAGGATAACCTCGTAGGGGGCGATCCCCACCGGAATCTCCTTCACCGACCGATCGGCACGGTTCACCACTGCAAGCGAGTTGCTGCGGCTGAGCGGAACATATATAACCGTTTCCGCCCCGTTCAGCGCCAATCCCCCCGGAACCGGACTGCCACCTATGGCAGGTGCGGGCAAGGCGAGGGCATCGGTCCAATGCAGGATGAGGTCATCGTCGAATCGGGCAATATGAACCTTATTCCTGGAATCCGGCACAAAGAGGGTCCGTCCGTCCTTTGATACGGAGAGCCCGGTAAATGAGCAGCTGCTTTTCACCAGGGCAAGCGATTGTATATGCATACGGTCGCTCACGCGAATGACCTCCAGGGAAGAACGGTTCATGGCTACTAGCAGCTTCTTGTCCATCGCCAGCACCAGGTCGACCGGCCGGCCCGGAAATGACACCTGGAATCCGGCGGGGCGCAGCAGCTGATTCGACGGAACCAGTATGCTCCCGTCGGGTTGGGGGCCGATCTGCAGATTTTTAGGGTTGTTCTGGGTTACGCCTGATGTAAACAGAAGTAAGCCAAACAATGCCGATGCAAGAAGGTGGAATGATTTTTTTTGAATTCTCATAGAGCACTGTTTTTCAATTCGTGTGAATAAAGATAAGATTCCGGTCCGGATAATCCTCAAGTAACCCTGTTGACCGGTCGTGGTTGGCCGCCGATGTCGTTTCCGCCCTGTGAAGCCTGAAGGTTTAGTTCGCTTGATTTTGTTTCGCTGAGCTGTTCCTGGCCTTTGGTATTCAGGGCTGAATCTATTAATTCCCCCTGCTGTTTGGATTAAAAACTACCAGAACAGACTCCTCGCGACTTAGATTCATATTTACATCCACCAGATTATCAGATATCCGGGTAAAAGTCGCCAGGCTGATGGTTTTGGTTGTGGGATTCCATATTTCCGGGATTCCCTTCGCGGTGAACCGAGCAGTAAACTCTTTGGCTTCAAAACTGCCGTTCCAGATCATAAACACGTCGATTCCCATCCGCACCCGGTGATTATAATGGGTCCAATTTCCGAATTCGCCACTGGTAACTTCAAAATCAGAAGTTATCATGCTATTCCTCAATATTACCGCCAGGTGATCGGGAACATTATTTGTAATGGCAACTGAACTGATGAGTTTGGGAAGTTGATAGGTGGACCAGTTTTTTTTCACGCCACGATCATCCATCCTTTCATACATGCCAATCAGATCCATGGCGGGCATATTGGTGTACTTTTCGAGCTCCATAAGGTTCAATACCCCTCCGTTGCCATACCGCAGGGTATGGCCTGCGCCGTTGTTATGCCAGGCGTCCTCCTCGATGAAGTGTCCGGTTAATTTGCCACCTCCGGAGTTCACATAATCCCGGTAGGTTCCGAATCCGACACGTCCGATCCGTTCAATCAGCGTTTCCCAAAAAGTATAAACGGCCTTAGCCTGACTTTCCCCATTTAGTCGGAAGAATTGGCTCACCATCATCTCTTTCCATCTGGGTGTGTCATTTTCCATTCCGATACCCCAATCGCCCATCCACTGCGGCTCATCAAAGAAAAATCCATTGATATTCTCTTCGCCCATTGCATCATAATGAGGTTTAACAACATTATTTATGAACCAGTTGGCTGATTCTTGTGATGCCAGGTCAACCTGTTTTGTGCTCCCCTCAAACTCCCAGGAGAATGTCATGATTTTCCAGGATCCTTCAGGTACTTTCCAAACCAGTTTTCCCTGAGAAATAAATGAAGCCAGATCTGTCAGGCTGGTAGCATCAATTTCACCATCAATAATTTTTCCGGCAATCGTTCGGATATAGTTATAGCCTGAATTGCCGCTGGTAATACATTCTGCGGGGCCGGTTTGGTCCACGGCGGAACAGTGCAGCTTTTTAGGGCGCAGATCTTCAGGTACGCGGCCATTCGCAACAAAGCTTGGCCACCATTTTTCGTCAAAAATCCAGCTTTTAATCCCTTTTGAATGGGCATAGTCGCCGATAACCTTGCAATCAGCGAACCATTTCTCACCCAACCAATCAGGATGTAGCCGCGACTCGATAACAAAGCTTCCGTTTCCTCCGGCGATAATTTTGTCAATCTGATCCTTAAGAGTAGAATCACTCTCGCCATGCAACCAGAGTAACGGCATCGAAAGGCGACTTGGCGATTAGGAGCCGGGTTAGCGCACCCTTCAGGGGCTCATGATAAGCGGTAGTCCTATCGTTTTGATTTTTGTTCCATTACCGAATACGCTACCGGTACCGGGCTTCCGCTACGAAGGTAATCTGTTGCCCACATAGATTTAACATATTTTAACAATTATATAAAAAACAAATAATCAAGATATTACAATGTACAGATAATGATTTAGATATTATTTGTTCCAACTTTAAAGATAATTAACGAACAAAACATATCAAATGCGGTTATACCCTTAGTTTAAAACTTAAAATGGAATTATCATGAAACAGAAAACTATTTTATTCGGACTGATCGGTATCCTGGGATTATCTGTCCTGGCCGGTTGTGACAAAAAGGATGATCCTCAACCAACCGATAGCATTGTACAGATTGCTCAAAGTCAGCCAAATCTGAGCTCATTGGTAACAGCACTTACCAAGTTTCCCGATTTAGTATCTACCCTCAGCGGAACCGGTAAGTTTACTGTGTTCGCCCCGACCAATGATGCTTTCACTGCTTTGTTAGGTGTGATTGGACAAACCAGTATTAACGATGTACCCGAGCCTGTTCTCAAGTCATTGCTTCAGTACCACGTAGTGACTTCAGGAGCGGTTCTGTCAACCGAGTTAACTGCCGGGAATCTGGCCACTGCCAATACAGAAAACATTGCTGTAAATTTAACTGGCGGACTTACCCTCAATGGTTCTGCAAAAGTAGTAACTGCTGATGTGCTTGCTTCGAATGGCGTGGTGCACATTGTAGATAAAGTTTTGGTGCCCGCTTCTATTGCAAAATTTGTTAATACTGTAGTAGAGCCCGCGTATTTTAATAAGAATTTCACTACTCTTATTGCAGCCGTAACAGCAGCGAGCCCTTCAATCCTAGCTACTTTACTTGACCCCTCAAAGAAAACCCTTTTTGCGCCTACGAATGATGCATTCACCGCTGCAGGTATTACCTCACTACCGAACCAGGCTACACTGGATGCTGTTTTAGCATACCATTTAATTGGCAGTGAAATCAGATCCGGCCAGTTGCCGTCCGCTGCATCCCCGGCAAACAATGTGGTAACCACATTGGGAGGGGTCTTTTATTTAAGCAACCGCGGAGCCAACGGTATATTCATCAACGGAGTAACTAAAGTAACCTCTGCCGACATACTGACTGATAATGGCGTCGTTCATGTAATTGATCGCACCTTGATGCCTCCCTCACAAACGATTGCTCAAATCGCAACTGCTCTTTCAACAGCTACCTCAGGTAAGGAGTTTACCCAATTGGTGGCAGCTTTAGTGAGAGTGCCTGCTTTACTCACTGCCGCTTCAACAGCTTCAACCAACCTTACCGTCTTTGCACCCACTGATGCTGCTTTCAACCAGCTTTACACTGCCCTTGGCGTATCAGGTATTAATGATATTGATCTCAATACCCTGACGGCTGTACTGCAGCATCATATTGTATCTACCCCGACAACACCAAGCGGGCGTGTATTTTCGAGCGACCTGGTAACAGGAAATGTTCCAACACTAAATGGAAACGTCAGTATCAATGCAACAAGCGGTACTGTTACTTCCGGTAATGGAACAGTAGCCACAATCAGCAGCAACAAAGCTCTGATCAACGTTTTAGGAACCAACGGTGTGATTCACACCCTAAACAAGGTTCTCGTACCTGCTCAATAAACCTTGTAATGCCATGAAAAAAATCTGCGGCTAAAAGTCGCAGATTTTTTTTTGCAAACAATATGACTCCATTAGTACTCTTTACTTTTATATACTTTTAGAAATGGTATTTTTATCAAAATGGGACACTACTCATTAATAGAACTTGAAAAGCTGACTGGCATTCAGTCCGCTACCTTAAGGATATGGGAGAGGCGTTATCAAATCGTTAACCCACACCGTACAAAAACAAACAGAAGATGGTGTGACGATGATGACCTCAGACATCTCTTAAATATTAACATTCTCTATCGCAATGGCCTGAAAATATCAAAAATTGCAGCATTATCAAGATCCGAGATTGAGGAACAAGCATCGATTCTAACCAAAGATTTTGTTGACCACGACACCTCTATAGATTCGATGATAATGGCTATGATCAGCTTTAACAAAAATGCAGTTAATGAAATTCTTCTCCGGTCAATAATAAATAAAGGTTTTGAGGAAACATTCACTGGTTTTATCTTCCCGTTTCTCAGAAAAGTCGGAATCTTGTGGCATACAGGGTCTGTAAATGTTGGTGCCGAGCACTTTATTTCTACTATATTCCGTAACCGGCTCATTTCGGCCATTGATGCCCTGAATCCGCCGGATCGCATAAAAAGGAAGAGAGTACTCATGTTTCTGCCTGATAATGAGATTCATGAGCTATCCCTTCTGTTTTATTCCTATCTGATCATTGAGATGGGCCATGAGGTGATTTATCTGGGCCAGTCAACTCCCATTGATTCCGTATCTGAAGTAAATGAAAAATGGCATTCAGATATCCTTGTCACCGGAACAGCTTCAGGAATGCCCTCTGCCAGTCCAGAGGAGTATCTTGATGAGCTCAGTACTGCTTTTTCAAAACAGAAGATTCTAGTCGCAGGGCTTCTTGCAGATGAGGCCGACAAAAACAGGTATCCGAATATCTTTTCATTGAGATCACCAGATGATCTGAGAAAAAAGATTTAGTAATCAAAAAACAAATACGGGACGAAACCATTTTTTATAGCCATCCCGGTTATTGAAGCTTTTTTGCAAATGAATCCAAGCTGTGGATAAGAGCAGGAAGGTTGATATCGACACGAAGATTTTTAGCGGACCACGGGAAACTTAGTGATCCATAGCGTGGTACATCCATAAGGAATCAAAGTGATCTCCAGTAGGGGTGAAATTAGCTCCGGATCGAAAGGATATCGATTCTGGGTATTGTACGGATAGAGGTGATCCAGATCTGAGCTGGTGTATAAATTCTCATTCAGAAAGACTGCTGTCCATGGGAAAGTCTGTTCATGCAGAAGATCACCCAGCTTCAACAAGAAAAAGCATTTAAATACAGCGGTTTAAGCCAACAAGAAATAATAGAACAGTTTAAGCACTGTAAAACGGAAAATAAAAGATCTTAAAGAGAAGGGAATATTGGACAGGAGCTCTTGCTTTCGACAAATATTGAACATATATTTGCTACATGTCCATAATTTTGTATGGATTTTATTCATGCTCGAGGGAGTGGAAAGTACTTCGATCCTGACGAATAATCTTATCAATGAAATCCTGGAGCAAATGGATACAACGCTTGCCTTTGGTAAGTCCAAAATCAAATGGTATACCAAAGATGTGAATGAAGTGCTTTTTTGTCAACCCTATATTAAAGCTAACCTGGTCGGCAAAGTGTTAGGAAAAACTTCACGCACCACTCATGGTAAATTGATGGAAGAACTGGTCGCCTCAAAAATGCTGACTCGTAAAAAGTATGGTTCAGAAGTTTATTACCTAAATGATGACCTGATAAGGATTTTAGCCGAATGACATCAAATACCTTTCCCCATGAAAAACCACTTATTATCCTCCATCCTCCTCATACTGGTCATAGCAACCCTCTCGTGCACCAGAAAATCAACCGGTACGGCCAGCCCGGGAACAGTAGACTTCACGTTTTCTCCTCCGGAATGGCAAACGGCCATTTGTTTGCCCGACGATCCGAATAAATCCCTGGTCGACCGTTCCGGCGAGCTGCTGTATCATTACCGGCAGGGGGGACGCGAGTTTGGAACCCGGATCGGTGTCAGAGTGGCCGATTCCACCGTTTGGATCAGGCAGAACCTGTATTCGCCGCGGGTACCGATCGTTACCACATACCTTCAGTCCGAAGGCCTGGAAATCACACAGGAAGCATTCGCCGACACGGAAATACGCCCGGTGGTGGTGTCTGAAAATGCCCTCACCCGCACCGACAACGGCGGTATGCTTATGAACTGGGCCAACCCGCCCTCCGGGACCGACGCTTCGCTCAAAAACATTGCCGTTCATATGGGCGGGAATATCGATTACCAGATGAGCATTTCACCGGGTTCATCGCGGGTGGTGGCGCTTGTCTGGTGCGAGGGCTACTGGAAGGAACCCGGCCACCGCATTCAAACGATGAATGTTGAGGGTGCCGAAGCGCGCACAACAGATGTGGTAGCGGAGGCCGGACCCAACCAACCCGTGGTATTCTGGTTCAATGCCACCGATGTCAACCGCGACGGGCAAATTAATATTTCCGTGGAAGCGGCACCGCAATCCCCTGATAACAACACAGCGCTGAACGGACTCTGGGTGTTCGGAGCCGGAACCCGTACCGATAACGAAGCCCTGCTCAGCGGCAGGATGAATTCGCAGGCCCTGGCTACCATGAACCGAGTGAATCAGCAGGGGCCGGGTCGCGATGACATCATTCTTATCCGGGTGAAAAACAGGGGCAACCAGGCCCGTGTGATCCAGCCTCAGCTCCTGATCAATACCGGACTACCCTTTTCCTACCTTCCCGATCAGCAAAAAGCGGTGATCAATAACCTGGAAACCGTCACCGCTTCCCTCCAAATGTCCATTATTGAAGATCAGGGCGTAACCGGGCAAAGCATCCGCCTCGAACCGGTAAATATCCGCCCCAAACAATCCGTATCCTTTTCGATCCGCTACAGCAACGGAACCCCGCGCGAAACACGTCGGGACCTGTCGGGACCGAAGGCCCTCGCCGAAGACCAGGCGGCACGAAAGAAAGCGATAACCTTCTGGGAACATGGCACTTCACTCCCGTTCGATCGCATAACAGTTCCCGATGCCGGTACGCAGGCCCTGCTGGAATCATCCATCCGCAACATCTGGCAGGCCCGCGAAATTAAGGACGGACTGCCGGTATTCCAGGTGGGCCCAACTTGCTACCGCGGCCTCTGGATTGTCGACGGAGCCTTCCTCCTGGAGTCGGCTGCCATGGTGGGCGCCGGCGAAGAAGCCCGCAACGGTGTAGCCTATGAGCTGACCCTCCAAAAGCCGGATGGCCGGATAGAATCCCTCACTGCCGACTACTGGAAGGAAAACGGAATCGTCCTGTGGACCTGCGTGCGCCACGCACGGCTAACCCAGGACAAATCATGGCTGGAATCGGTGTGGCCGCGACTGGAAAAAATTGCCGGATACATCAAAACGCTGCGCCAACAGACCATGGAAAATGGCTCCCCGCTCGACGATGGCCTGAATCCGGCCGGTACACTCGACGGAGGGATCGGCGGAACCCATGACGAATATACCAACACCTACTGGAACCTGGCCGGACTAAAAGCTTTTTTCGAAGCAGCAACCTGGCTGGGAAAGGTGGAGGAGGCACAGAGCTGGCAGGCGGAATACGATGATTTCATGAATGCTTTCCGGAAAGCTGAGAAGCGCGACCTGAGCAAGGACCCCTTTGGGAACTCCTACCTGCCCATCCTGCTGGGTCCAGCCGGGAAGGATCAACTGCCACAGCGCGCCCAGTGGGCCTTTTGCCATGCGGTGTACCCGGGACAAATCTTCCCGGCCAACGATACCCTGGTGAGCGGAAACCTGGCCATGCTAGAAGCGACCGAACGTGAGGACATGGTGTACGGCACCGGTTGGGATGCCACCGGAATCTGGAACTATTTTGCTTCATTTTACGGTCATGCCTGGCTGTGGCAGGGCAACGGCCCCAAAGCCGCCCGGGTGCTCCATGCATTTGGCAATCATGCCTCGCCCACGCTGGTGTGGCGTGAGGAACAATCCCTGAAGGGCGATCCATTTAAAAAAGTTGGCGATATGCCGCACAACTGGGCCAGCGCGGAATTCATCCGCCTCGCTATCCATCTTGTGGCGCTCGACCGTGGCGATGAGCTGCATTTGTTTGAAGGGCTTCCACGCCACTGGGCCGGACCCGGAATGGTCACCAGGCTGAATGGGATCGCCACGCCATTCGGTGCACTCACCCTCGAACTGAAGGTCGCGGCAAACGGCAAGAGTGCCCGCCTTCACATCGATCCCCTATCAGATGCCTCCTGCACAAATATCATCGTGCATACCAACGCCTGGACCGGCAAAACCGATAATCAGGTGATTCGGCTCAATCCCGGAATAAAGAATGACCTGACGATCCAGCTGGAGGAGTAACCGGGCGGGTATGGTTTCAAACCGGAGGAAAGAAGGGATCTTACTATTGTTTCAGGCCGGAGGTCAGAAGGTATCCTACCTTTCCCCCAAGGTCATAGTAATCAGTTTAGCCTTCTCTTTGGATGCCAACTGCTTCACTTGTACGTTTTTCGAAAACGATATCGGAGTAAAGGATGCGTTGGGACTGAATTCTGATTCACCGGTCCGCAGGTTGATGATGGAATCGGTAACCGAAATATGCGATGTTGAAGGACTAATCTGAACGGTTAAAAAATGTTTAACCGGGTTACTGTTTTGAGCAAAACCACTTAAAGCGGTTAGCAACAGCCAGCTGGCTGCTATAAAATTCTTCATTAGACTCTTTTTTAATATATTAATCCCTGATAAATCAAGGTGGTCAAGGTTCAGTTTTTCTGAAATTAGATAACCTTGTCAAAAATTACGAATTTTAAAGAATGATAATCAGGGCAACTAAACAGCTAAATCAGCTATCTGGAATTCAATCGGTTAAAAATACAGATGAGCTCACCTCACCATTTCCAGGTGAATGGTATTCGAGCCAGGTAAACCGATTCGATGGATGGTTTTTTCGATCGTTTTATCCAATAGCTCAAATGGCTATTTCAATCCCCGTGCGCAGTATCTCCCGCATAACCGGGTTATCGGAAATAAGGTCTGTTTCATCAAACGGATGGGGCTCCACCCGGGTGTCAAAATTCCAGGTTAGTTTAATCAGGTTAACCTGCGTCTGAAATGGATCGGGCAATTCATTCATGATGATAGCCAGGTCTATATCGCTATCCGGATGATAGTTCCCACGGGCAAAGGAACCATAAAGAAACATTTTCTTTACCGCATAATCATTCTGCAAGAGAAGCCTGAAAAAATCTTTTCCTATTTCGATAGCTGATTTTTGATCCATTTTCTGAGGTCTTTAATCTGGTTTATCCAGTAGAATGAAAAATCAGGAGTGCATTTCTGATAGAATGATTGCTTGTAGTCATCATACCTCGCATTGAGGTTGAATCCGGTGATGGTGGATAACACAATTTGCTGTTCCTCGTTCAAATTGATTCCGGCTTGCTCTGCGATCCGCAACAGATTGTGAATCATCGGATAATCCGGACCCTGTTCTTGAACATAGTATGCTTTGAGCAACTTTTCTATGACCAAATGTCCGATAAACAATGACCAGACATAATCCCCCGTCTCATAGAGATTTATCATCGATTGGAAATCTCTGTCAGAAGAATCCAGCCAGAATTTTATGATCTCTTCTTTTTCCATAATTTATCGTCCTACGACAAAAATAGGATATTTTGGTGATTTTTGTCTGGCAGGTCCTTCAGATTAGATAGACCTGCGAGTCAAGCGGTCAGATCATCGGTGGAGGCTATTCCTTCAATTTTGATCAACAGGGGTGATAGGATTTCGGCCGGTAAATTTTTGATGAAATAAACCGGGGTCAGCGCATTGCCACCAGAGGGATTCATGATGTATTGAGAAAATTGGTGATGACCTCAAGATGCAGTTGCCGTTAACCACTTATCCTGGTCATCATCCAGCGGGCTTCCGCTAGGAAGGTATCCTCTTGCTCACATAAATTTAACAAATTTTAACAATACTATAAATAACTAATTACTAAGTCTTTACAATGTATAACTAGTGATTTCGATATGTTTTGTTTCAACTTAATACATTATATTAGAACAAAACCTATCAAATGCGGTTATACCCTTAGTTTAGAAATTGAAATTGAATTGTAATGAAACAGAAAACTATTTTATTCGGACTGATCGGTATCCTGGGATCGAGAAAAAAGCTTTCATAATCAAAAAAACTAATATGACACGTACCAATATATTTATACTGAACATTTCATTATTTCTTATAATTCAATCTTTTACTCTTAATACAATGGCAAAAACAGAAGAACAGAAATATAATGTAGTCTATTCCGATAAGAAGTTTGAGGTCAGGTTTTACCCGTCTGCTACCCTTGCAACAATTTATTCCGACGCAAAGTCATACCGCGATTTATCGGGGAATGGATTCAGAATGCTCGCAGGATATATTTTTGGAGGGAATGAATCAGACACTCAGATTTCAATGACCTCTCCCGTTCATATGGATATTAACAATTCGAAATCAGCAATGAGCTTTGTTATGCCGTCGTCGTTTAGTAAAGAAAACCTTCCAAAACCCGACAATTCCAAAGTCAAAATCGAGAAAACTGACGATGAATATGTTGCGGTTATACGATTCGGAGGTTATGCTTCGGATGGTGATATCAAGAAATATTCAGAGAAATTAGGAAATCTATTAAGCGAAAAGGGGATCGCTCATTTTGGAAACTTTCGTCTCCTGGGGTACAATCCGCCCTTTCAATTTATTGGAAGAAGGAATGAAATTATCGTATCGGTTAAGTGGACGGAAGCGGCTTTAAATAACAAATAATTCTTCTTTAATTCTAAACAAAACGAATAATTGGTTTTTTTAAATATAGTTTTAATTTAATAATAATAATGCGATGAAAAAAGTAATTGTAATGCTGATAGCTGTTGTTTCTTCGATGAACGCTTTCAGTCAGGGAAAAGATGTTGTGGATGTAGCAATAGGATCAGCTGATCACACAACGCTTGTAGCAGCCGTAAAAGCAGCTGATCTGGTATCAACCTTAAAAGGCAAAGGTCCTTTTACAGTGTTTGCGCCAACAAATGCCGCTTTTAATAAATTACCTGCCGGTACGGTGGAGAGTTTATTAAAGCCAGAGAACAAAGCCCAATTGGCTAAAATTCTGACCTATCATGTCGTTAGCGGCAATCTTGATGCAGCAGCTGTGATAGCCGCTATTAAAGGTGGAAACGGCAAAGCAGTTTTAACTACCGTAAGCGGTGGAAAATTAACTGCATCTCTGGACAACGGCAAGGTTAAACTTACCGATGAATCAGGAAAATACGTTTATGTTACTGCAACTGACTTAAAAGGGACCAATGGAGTTGTTCATGTGATTGATGGCGTGCTTCTTCCGAAATAAGGACTTGTCAGAAAATCGATTAATAAAAAAAGCTCTCTGAATTTTCAGAGAGCTTTTTTTTAGCCATACGACCACATACCAAATTCCAAGACAATCGGAATTTCAAGACGATAGCCAGAACTCAGCAGCCAAAACCGGTAATGATCAGAAATGACTTTCAATCAGCGGTTTCAGCCGGATTTGGGATTGTTCCAACTTCTGGTGTTGACATTTATGTGGCCGAATCAAATGTTGAAAAGGCCACAATGAAGGATTAGTGCACAATTGTGGAATTCTCAGGTGTAAGGGAAAAGCAGCCGGTTTCTCGGCAGAGAAATGAAAACGGATCCTATCCTCGAAAGGATAGTTGGTCTCCTCATGAATGGTCACTTGCTTTCCGCCCGCAACCTTTGCAGTGATCCTGCTGATAACGGATAATTGGCTCCTTGATTCCTTGCGCCAGGTTTACACAATGGAAACTCTGCAGCTGGGCGTTACTCAGTCGTGAAATTAGCTCCGGATTGAAAGGATATCGATTCTGGATATCGATTCTGGGTATTGTACGGATAGAGGTGATCCAGGCTTGAGCCTGTGCTTAAATTCTCATTCAGAAAGACTGCTGTCCATGGGAAAGTCTGTTCATGCATGAGATCACCCAGCTTCAACAAGAAGGATTCTAGTTTTCACAATAGATTTTCACAGTAAACAATGTGGCATACTTCAGGAGCAGCCGTTGCTTCAAATTTGGAGGAAAAACAAGAGTTGTTCAGAATTGTAAATGATAATCGATAAAAAAAATAAAACCATGTCACAACAAATTTATCAGATCCAAATTTCCTTGTCGGGCACGAAACCGAAAATATGGAGGAGATTGTTAGTGTATTCAGATACGCTGTTGTTTGATTTACATAGAATAATTCAAACAGCAATGGGATGGACAAACTCACATTTGCATACTTTTACTGATGGTATGACTGATTATGCACCCGAGGAATTAGAAATTGAAGAAGCAGAGAATTCCAGGAAAGTAAAATTGAGCACCATACTCAAAAAAGAAAAATCAAAAATACGATACGAATATGATTTTGGAGATGGGTGGAATCATGAAATACTATTAGAAAAAATAATAAAAGAAGAAGTAGGCGGCCAAATACCCTGCTGCATTAAAGGGAAACGGAATTGTCCACCTGAAGACTGCGGGGGAGTATGGGGATACGTGGATCTATTACAGACAATATCTAATCCTAAACACGAGGATTATAAATCAATGATGGAATGGCTTGGTGGAGAATTTGATCCGGAATATTTTGATATGATAAAGATTAATCAGAATTTAAAACAAAAGAATTATGGTGGTTTTTAGTTTGATAGCGGCCATTTTGCCTTCGCACCCTTCCGCTTTTTTATATATTTGAGTTTAAAAGAAAACCTGACTAACCATGGCTCTTTTTCAAAAAACCGTAGAACAGAAATATCTCAAGCAGCTTGATGCAGAGTTAATCAATAGAAAGTATCTTGAGTTTAAAACCTATTTCGGAAATTCAAAGGAATGGTCAGGATCTACACCGAGCCTGATCAGATCCTTCAGCTTGGCTTTAAACGTTTTCCAACGTTTATCCTCAACGACCAATTGGTATTTACAACGTTGGCAGCAATACAAGAAAAATTTGCAGTTGATTCATAATTGATGTAAATTTACACCAAAAAGCTATGATTAGACAGAGTATTTCAATTACAGAACCTAATGATGAATGGTTAAAAGCACAATTGAGCGATAAAGAATACTCCAGTAAAAGTGAGCTGCTAAATGATCTTATCAGACAAGCAAGACAACAGCAGGCTCAAATTAACTGGATTAGAGCAAAGTTAGATAGAGCTGAAGATAGTGGCTTTACTTCTGATAGTAAGGATCAAATACTTAACCAATCAAAGTCATTGCTAAATGGCTGAATATCGTTTAAGTAATGTGGCCAAAGATGATTTGATCCGGATTCACCAATACGGTGTGGACCGATTTGGCATGGCACAAGCGGATAAGTATTTTGATTCGTTTTTTAACTACTTTGACATCATTGCC
>JBBQOG010000008.1:0-20499 GCA_038330665.1 Bacteroidales bacterium | reverse complement strand
TATCTCAAAAAATTAAAAAAACGGATTGAAGAAAGCGGACTGCATGATCAGGTTGAGTTTCATGACGATTTTGAAGAAGAGGGCCGCAAAGAATTTTTCCGCAAAGTATCGGTGGTTTCCGTACCGGTGAGGATTGGTGAGGCTTTTGGTTTATACCTGCTGGAATCCATGGCATCCGGCGTGCCGGTTGTTCAGCCCGCACTGGGAGCTTTCCCCGAGATTGTGCTGAAATCCGGAGGTGGAGCGATTTATGAACCCAATCAACCTGAATACCTGTCGGATACGCTGGCTTCACTGCTATCTGACCCGGATCGTTTGGCTGAATTAAGCCGGAAAGGTTATGAGGGAGTTCACCGCCATTTTGATATTTTTACACATGCCAGGGAACTGGTGACTACCTATGAAAACGATCAAACAAATGACAAACGATGATCCTCTCCTTCGTTTAACTTCTGTAAACAAGGCCTTTGGCCAACCGGGTTCGGCCAATTACCGTCCGGTTCTTCATGATTTTATGCTCAGCGTTTCCAGAGGGCAGAGTCTGGCGATCACCGGCCCTTCCGGATCGGGCAAGACCACCCTGCTGAATCTGATCGCCGGGCTCGACCAACCGGATAGCGGGATAATCGAGTTTAACGGGCAGAATCTATCGGCTTTCACCCGTGCGGAGACCGACAGGTACCGCAACCGGTCGATCGGCCAGGTTTTTCAATTGCACCACCTGCTACCACAGTGTACTTTACTGGAGAATGTACTGATACCCACCTTGGTGGATCCCGATAAATCCAAACGATCCTTTTACCGGGATCGTGCCGAATTGCTGATCAAACGAATGGGGATGCAAAAAATGCAAAACCAGTATCCGGGAGAACTGTCGGGAGGCGAATGTCAGCGGACCGCCGTGGCGCGTGCCCTGATCAACGATCCGGAGCTGATCCTGGCAGATGAGCCCACCGGTGCACTGGACCATGAAAATGCATTGAACCTGATTCAATTACTGAATGAGATCAATGAAAAAGACGGGAAAACCATCATCATGGTCACGCACTCGACTGAGATGGCAGAAATGATGAGCACCGTGCTGAAAATGCAGACCGAGTGAAGCAAATTAATCTTATTATCAGGAGTTTGTGGCATTACCGCCGGCGGCAGTTAACAGTTGCACTGGGGATGGCTATCGGCATGGCCGTAATCACCGGGGCATTGGTTACCGGGGATTCGGTACGAACCGGCCTGCAAAATTTGGTTGGGATCCGACTGGGGCAAGTGGATTTTTCGATTTCCACGGGTGATCGCTTCGTAACGGATTCCCTGGCCGTAAAAATGTCAGCTAGCCTGGGGGTTCCGGTTTGTGCCACCCTGCAGATCGGGGGATCGGCCACTGCAGGAGGTGGAAGCATCAGGATTCCTAAGGTTCAGGTTTTTGGAATTGAACCCACATTTACCCAGATATTGGGTTCCGGAACCTTTGAGGCTCCAATCAACGAAAATGAGGCTGTTATCAGCGACAACCTGGCCAGCCGGCTCGACGTAAAGGTGGGCGATGAAATCCTGATCCGCCTCAATAAACCCGGACCGGTACCGATCGATGCACCCTTTGTTTCCAACGAGGAAAACATTGTGACCGGCAGGGTTACGGTGAAAGAGATTGCAGGAAACACCCTGCATGGCCGGTTCCACTTACAGAACACACAATCGGCCCCATTCAATATTTTCGTCAGCAGGGAATACCTGCAGCGTCTTACCGACAGGAAGGGCCTGTCGAACCTCCTTTTACTAGACTCCAAAGGCAAAACCGACCTCGCACAACTACGCAAGGCGCTCGCCCAAAACCGAACCCTCACCGATGCAGGGCTTCACCTCATCCGGCATCCGGAAACAGGCGAGTGGGTTCTTCGTTCACCGCGGGTCTTTTTTGATGAAGCCACACTGCAGTCTATCCAGTCGGTTCCATCAGATAAAACACTATGGTTCAGTTATTTCGTAAATGAAATTAATTTCGGCGGGCATCGTACACCCTACTCATTTGCTTCAACACTTCCTGATAATCAGGTGAAACCAGGTGAAATCCTGATCAACCGCTGGCTGGCTGATGACCTGGGCGCAAAACCCGGGGATTCGCTTTCCATGAGTTATTTCATGGTGGGACCGCTCCGAAAATTATCCACTGAACAGGAACGATTCAGGATCAGCGGCATTATCCCGATGGATGATCCGCGGTGTGACCGCAAGCTGATGCCTGAAATTCCGGGGTTGTCGGATGCCGGAAACTGCCGCGACTGGGAAACCAGCATTCCGATTAATCTGGACATGATCCGCGACAAAGATGAAAGTTACTGGAAAGAATTCGGTGGAACACCCAAAGCGTTTATCAATTCCGGACAGGCTGTCTCCTTGTGGAAGAACCGTTTTGGAGCCTACACGCAGGTGCGGTTTCCTGCAACCACTAAATATGCTGATATAGAGAAGAATATACTTTCCAACCTCGACGCATCAGAACTAGGTTTTCAGTTTACTCAGCCTGCCAGGGAGGGTCACACGGCGGCTTCGTCGGGGGTTGATTTCAGTGGTTTGTTCCTGGGATTAAGCTTTTTTCTGATTGCCGGCGGGATTATTCTCACCATTCTGCTGATCCGGCTTGGACTGGAAGGAAGGCTTGCACAGATCGGCACCCTTCGTTCCCTCGGGTGGCCCGAAAAACGTATCCGTCGCTTGTATCTGGCGGAAAACAGTCTGGTGGCGGTTTTTGGTACGCTCCTGGGATTGGCGCTGACCTACGGATACACCCTTGCTATTTTTAAAGCCCTCAACGGGGTTTGGAACGACATCGTGCTTACCGATTCCCTTCGACCTGTTTTTCTGCCGTTAACCCTGATCGCCGGAGTGCTGATCAGTTTGCTGGTTTCATTCGGGTCGGCCTGGGTGGCTCTTGCCGGGTATTTCCGCCGGAGGACCTCCGACCTCATGCGCCGGAATACTAAGAAAGTCTCCATACGCTTCAAGCTGATGCTTACCCTGTTATCAGCCGGAACCAGCCTGGGAGCCCTGTTGTTGCTTATTATCGGACTTTTCCGCATGCATTCCGTGGGGCCTACCTGGTTTTTCAGTGCAGGTACCCTGCTGCTCCTTGGATTTATCCTTTTGGCGGTGCGAATCCTGCGTTACCGGACGGTAGCTCCGAACCGGATATTCACTCTGGGATCCCTCGGTAAAAGCAATATCTGGCGCAACCGAAACCGCAGCCTGTCGGTCATCCTGTTATTTTCGATCGGAATATTTATGGTGGTGGCAATCGGCGCCAACAAGAAAGGTCCGGAAGCCGCCGGAACGGGCAGATTCCTGTTTTATCTGGAAACCACCGTTCCCATACCCGAGAATCTGAATGATCCATTGGTCAGGGCCAAATACGGACTGGAAACACCCTCAGATTTTGTTCAGATGAAGATGCTCGAGGGTGATGATGCGAGTTGTTTGAACCTGAACCGGGTAAGCAATCCTCCACTCCTTGGGGTTCCGTCGGGAGCCTTTGAAGGGCGTTTTAGCTTTGCAGCGGAAACATCAGGAAAATTTAAAGAGGATCCCTGGCGGGCGCTCGACCAGGAACTTCCGGGGGGTGCGATCCCCGCGATAGCGGATCAAACGGTTATTCAGTGGGGTCTTGGTTTAAAACTCGGGGATACCTTGAAATATAAGGCGGAATCCGGCGATACGATTAAAATTGTACTGGTCGCCGGTCTCACCAATTCCATTTTCCAGGGGAAAATGCTGATTTCGGAAAGGCACTTCCTTCGGTATTGGCCATCCGTGAGTGGTACCCGGATTTCGTTGATTGGAGCTTCGAGTGAATCGGCGAATTCGATCAGTGACGAGATCCACCGGGTATTTCGCGATTATGGTGCCGACCTGGTGACGACAGAAAAAAAACTGGCGGAATTCAATTCCATCGAAAATACTTACCTATCGATATTCCTGATGATGGGCGCGCTGGCCATGTTGCTGGGAACCGTTGGGCTTGCCATTGTACTGGCCAGGAACCTGCAGGAACGCCGGGCCGAAATGGCCCTTCTCCGGGCCACAGGGTTCAGTCGCATGAAGATTTTGTGGCTGGTGACCCGGGAATATGGGATGCTGCTGTTATATGGTACTCTGTCGGGTGGTATTTCGTCGTTGCTGTCGGTGTTGCCCGGGTTGGTGGATCCGGCAGGAACGGTATCGCCATGGTTCCTGATATCCATCATCCTGGTCCTTCTGGTCAACGGCCTTGGCTGGATTTTGCTTTTGGGCTGGCAGGCCATTGCAAAACCGGGCATTGTGCAGAGTTTGAGAGACGAATGACGTGAAACACGGGAGAGGGGGCAGTGGGCAGTCGGCAGTGCGTTACCTTCGGAGAAGTGTCATCCCGGCGGGGCCTGCACCGGCGAAGGCCGGTGGCCGGGACCCCATTCCTTTCTACGAACGCATCAAAAATTCGTCATTATCAGTCAAATAGTTCTATCTTTATAAAAGGAGGTACAGAAGTTTATACTAATAGTTAAGCCAATGAAAACATTGCGTCAGGAGGTCAATCTTGGGTTTACCGACCGGAAACACCCGACAGGGACCCATATGTGTCTGATTTTCCAGGATGAGACGGAACGACGTCAGATCATGTCAAAGTTTGTTGCCAAAGGGCTTGCCGACGGAGAGAGGGTAGCCTATTTTGCTGATGTGATGACTAAGGAAGAGGTTATCGATTGGCTGAGGGAAGCAGACATCGATGTTCCTGAGGAAATGGCTCAAAGCAACCTGGTAGTTCAGGATACTTTCACCGCTTATTGTCCCGAAGGCCGGTTTGTAACCGGGGAAATGCTCGACCGGCTTAAGGCCTATTTTTCTGAATCCATTGCAGCTGGTTACTCACTCGCGAGGGTT
The DNA here is from genome assembly GCA_038330665.1 of Bacteroidales bacterium. Classification (GTDB taxonomy): domain Bacteria; phylum Bacteroidota; class Bacteroidia; order Bacteroidales; family UBA12481; genus UBA12481. Next base: position 15,588 of record JBBQOG010000008.1, on the reverse strand, counting down.
AGTGGCGAAATGAGCTGGGCTCTCAAAGGTATTCCAGGATCTGAAAGAGTAATGGAATACGAAGCCTGGGTGAACGTAGTTTTTAAAACACATCCGATTACCGCAATCTGCCAGTACGATGCCAACAAATTCAGTGGGTCGCTTATCATGGATGCACTCATGGTACACCCGATGATGATTGTGCGGGGGCAGATTGTACACAATCCCTACTACAGATCACCGGAAGCCTTTTTAGCAGAATTTAACAGCCGCTCCTGATTATATAAAACAGCATGAAACGCAATAGGGAATCGGAGAAAATTGCAGCAGAACTGCTGGCCGGCATAGGTTTTCTGGAAATTCTTCCGAGTATTCAGCAAAAGGCCGAATTCGCTCAAGAATGTATTAAAAGAGTTATCGGGCTTAATAGTAGTATCCTTTGCATCAACGGCTTCCAATCAAATCACCTGGCAAATCCAGTCTGTATATCCTGCGGTTCGCGCGGGTTGGTTTCACACGGCGAAAGATTCATTTGCCCTCTTCTCAATGATCCGGCGTATAGATTGTTTCAGATTTACACAACCGATTACTTTTTTGGGTACTTATTTATTCCATCAGCCACTGAAACCTTATTTGATCAGGTTGAGATCTTGTTGCTCAATTTCCTGACTGTTCTGGCGATATCGCTGGAAAAATCGGAAAAAAACCGACAGCTTCAGCACCTTAACCAAGCTTTAAAAACAGAAATTGAAGAGCGGGTGCAGGCCGAAGAATTGGTTCGGGACAGCGAGGAGAGGCTCCAATCGATATTTAAGAATACCTCAGCAGGTTATTTCTATATTGAAAAAGGCGGAATTATCCGTGATGTAAACGAAGCATGGTGCAGGCTTTACGGGTATACCTCACGTGAAGAGATCCTGGGCAAGCATTTCGCCATTATCCAGCAACTCCCCGACAGGGTTCTTGCACAGGAATATGTAGATGGGATCCTGAATGGAGATCCTCGTTACCTGGCCGGAGAATTCAGCCGGAAATGCAAAGATGGATCGCTCGGATATCACTCCTTTTCGGCCCGCCCGGTTATCGTTCACCACAAACCTGTCGGAATTGAGGGCTTCATAATTGATACCACCGAACGACGGCTCGCGGAACAGAATTCAAAGGAGAACGAGGAAAAATTCAGAGCCCTGTTCGAAACAATGACTGAAGGCGTTGCCATGCATGAGCTGGTTCTTGATGAAAACAATCAGGCTATTGATTACATTCTCCGGGATGTGAACCCAGCCTTTGAAAAAATCCTGGAGATACCTGCTAATCAGGCAAAAGGAGCGTTGGCCACAAAATTATACGGAATGCAACCGGCACCGTATATTCAGGAGTATGCTTCAGTTGCTCAAACGGGTATACCGACCTTTTTTGAAACGGATTTTTTACCACTGCAAAAGTGTTTCGAGATTAGTGTAGTCTCTCCAAGGCCAAACTGGTTTGCCACCGTATTTCAAGATGTTACTGAAAGAAAATACCTATTTAAAACCCTGAAAGAAAGCGAATTCAGTCTGAAAGAGCAGAATGAGGAATTACAATCCATGGTGGAGGAGCTGAACCAGACCAATGAGGAAATGCTCATACTGAACAACGAGCTTACGATGGCTAAAGAGAAGGCCGAGGAGAGCGACCGGTTTAAGACGGCATTCCTACATAATATTTCGCATGAAATCAGAACCCCATTGAATGCGATCACCGGGTTTACCGAGCTGCTTTTCGACAATGAGTGGACCAGCCTGGAGCGGAAACGCTATCAGGACATTGTTTTCCAAAGTTCTGAACTCCTGCTTTCCATCATTAATGATATCATCAGCATTGCAAACATTGAATCGGGACAAGAGAAAATCCATAAGACACAGATAAATCTCAACTCGCTATTCCATTTACTTTTTGATCAATATCATAACAAATCGTTGAAGTTGAATATTCCGATCCGATATTTCACTCCGCTTGCTGATGGCAAGGATATTCTGATGACCGACCGTACCAAACTGGTTCAGGTTCTTTCTAATCTGATCAACAACTCGCTGAAGTTTACCAAAGAGGGCTATGTGGAATTCGGGTACAAACCGCAGGATGGTCATATCCTGTTCTTCGTAAAAGATACGGGAATGGGCATTGCTAAAGAAAAGCAGGAACTGATATTCGAGAGATTCAAACAGGCTGATTCCGGTATATCACGGAAATATGGCGGCACCGGACTTGGATTGTCGATATCCAGATCGTTTGTGAGTTTGATGGGAGGAAAAATTTGGGTGGAATCAAAACCGGGATCCGGGGCATCCTTCTATTTTACGCTCCCGACTCCCTAGAAGCAACAAAACCGATCACCGGTTCCGGTAGGGTAAAATAGAACCGGCTTCCTTTGCCCACTTCGCTCTCTACCCAAATTCTTCCACCGAGTTTTTCAACAAATTCCTTACAGAGAATCAATCCCAGGCCGGTGCCATATTCATTTTCAGTTCCCCGGGTTGAACCACTGGTTTCAATCCTGAATAGTTTTTCGATGGCTTCGGGAAGCATACCGATCCCATTATCTTCTACACCGATCACAATTTGACTGGCCTCTTTCCTGGCGATCACCACAATCATTCCATTCTTTGGAGTAAATTTTATTGCATTGGTTATCAGATTTCTAAGGCAGCTTCTGAGCATATTTTCATCGGTAATGACCCGCAAATCATTTGGAATTTTTTCGACCAGTTCGCTATTTTTTATATCGGCGATACTTTTCAAACCCTGAATTTCGGCCAGCACAATGGGTTTGAGAAGAATTTCGGCAGGGCTAAAATGAAGTCGTCCCTGGTTAGCTTTTGCCCATTCCAATAGGTTTTCCAGAAGCCGGTGGGTGTTTTTTGCAGATTCATTGATGACCCGCGCGTATTCCTTAATGGAATTATTGTCGAGAACCCCGGCTGACTCTTTGAGTATCTCGCTAAATCCCAGAATGGTATTAAAAGGATTTTTCAGATCATGCGCCAGAATGGAAAAGAATTTATCCTTAGTGGCGTTCAGTTCACTAAAACGAATTTCACTTTCCCTGAGTTCCTTCATTGCCCTGCGTCTTTCGGTCACATCGCGTACGATTACCTGTCCTGCGGGCTTGCCCTGAAAGCTGGTCTGCAGTGCGAAAACCTCACCATCGAAAACAGTTCCATCCAGACGAACCAGTTTCTCCTCCATGGGAGGAATGGTCATGCCCTGAGCCACCATCCCCATCCTGCGGATTACTTCGGGCTGTGAATCCGGATGAACAATCGAAAGAACCGGTTTCCCGATCAGATCACTTTTATCGCTGGCTCGGATCAGGTTCAGGCCGGCGGGATTTACAAATACAAAGCAACCGTTCTGATAAATAGCAATACCATTGGGAGTAATTTCCACCACTTTACGAAACCGCTCCTCACTTTCAGCCAGATTCTCTTCGGCTTTTATCCGCTCCGCAATATCCCACGCCATATTGGCGAGTTTCAAAACCATTTCAACATCCTCCACCAGATAGTCGGTGGGTTTGTTGCCCACGCCCAAAATGGCAACGATTGATTTCCCGCTAAAAATTGGAACCACCATTTCACGCAAGATCTCAGCATGACCCGGAGGCAATCCCCTGCGGTTCGGCACTGCACTAAAATCATTATGGATAACCGGCTTTCTTTGTGTCAGGCAATCGTGCCACACCCCGGAGGCGGTGATTGGATGCTGAACTCCACTGGGTTGAGCCCGGCAAAATTCCGACTTCGTTCGGGTCGACCAATGCCTGAGGGTCAGAAACTGTTCGCTTGGGTCGACAAAATGTAAGAAACTGATCTGACTACCGGTCAGTTTTTCAACCTCATTCAGGGATTCTTCCAACAGGTCATCCAGGGAATGTGAAAGAGAAAACTCCACCAGGTGCAACCTCGATACACTAATTCGCTCGCATTGCTTAATTTCGGTAAAGTCCTGTAAAGTTACAAAAACCTGCCAGGGCGTATTTTCGAACTCCTTAAACTGAGGTTGGGCGTTGACACTCAGCCACCTCATACTTTTCTTAACGGGGTTAAATACTCCGACGACCGTATTTACCATCTGGCCGGTATTTAGAGCCCTCATAGAAGGATGCTGATCTGGCGAAAGCAGGATTCCCTCCTCATTAACCACCTTCCAGTCGGGGTGCTTCGGAGTCCGGCTCTGGAATTCCTCAAGGGTGAGGCCAAACATCTCTAATCCCGCCTGGTTGATTTGGAGCAGGGTGCCGTCAGCGGATTGGTAGAAGGCTCCATAAACCATCTTCTCGAAAAGGAACTGGAAATCGCTGACAGCCGCCTCTGCAATTTTAGCCTGAATGCGGAGTTCCTGATTTTGAGCTTCAAGCTCAAGCTGATGAACCTCTAATTCATGAACCAACCGGAGGTTCTCAGCTTCAGTAGTCATCTGGAAAATGATTTATTCGATTGATGAACATCAAATTTATGACCAATTTAGTTAGGGGGGGGTGAATAGGTAAACTATTTGACGAATAGCCACTTGCATTTCTGTGCGGCGGGATCTCCAGAATTTCTATAACTTTGAATAAATCTGTAAAAAATGAGAAAATTTACTTCCCTGCTGGCATTGTTGTTATCGTTGAGCCTGCTCCTGCTAAACGGTCAGTCGCAGCCGATAAAGGTGAGTCAATGGCTGGTTGCAGGACCCTTTTCCAACGCCGCAACAAAAGATCTTTTAAACTATCCCTTTATTGAGGAACCTTCAGCCGTACCTGAAGAGGGGAAGTCAGCCGGCACCGCCGTCTGGAAAAAGCTTGACTCCGGGTTCATCGATTTTACGAAACAGGGATTTGGGCAGATCACAGATTGTGCAGCCTACGCTTTTACCTATATCTACTCCCCTCAAAACCAGCTCGCCACCCTTCGCTTCGGGTCGGACGACGGTGCCATCATCTGGCTGAATGGTGTCCGTGTACTGGAACGGCAGGTGAAACGATCGCTGATTGAGAACCAGGATACCGAATATATTCAGCTTGGAAAGGGATGGAACCGCCTGTTGATCAAGGTTGATCAGGGAAGCGGCGGATGGGAGGCCATTTGCTCACTGGTAGCGGAAAATATCAAAATAAGCCAGCAGCGACCGGCAACTGCAGAGTTTTGTAAAAAGACCGATGCAGCCATTTCCCAGATCTGGATTTCCAAAAATACCCCTGAAAATGCCACGCTCCGAGTAGCAGTCCAAAACTCCGGAACGGTTGATTTAAACGATATCCCGGTGGAGTTTATCGAGGCGGATGCCGTTCCGGAAGGTAATTTCGGTGCACCCGCGAGCTATTCCATTCTGATCAGCAGTCTCCCGGCAGGAGCGGTGCAGACGGCAGACTTCGAACTGCCTGTGGCCGAAATCTGCAGATTGCTCAGTACCCCCGGTGCCCGAATCAGAATCTCCGGCAGATTCGGTATCAATGAAGTTCCCATCCCCAGCGGCGTGGCATCTGAGCTGTTTCTGAAAGTATCAGCCACTCCCGGGATTGGGGATGCCGAAATGCAGAATTCCATCAAGGCAATACAATCTGCCATCAGCATTTACGGAAATTCTCCGGACCTGTCGGGCCCAACCGGGAAGGCCCTTTCGCTGTTTGCACTGGGTAAATATCTGGATGTCAAGCCGATTTTAGTCCAAATTGAAAAAGACATCATTGGCAATGCGCCGGATCTGCGCGGCGACAGCGTCTTTATAACCGGTCATGCGCACATGGACATGAACTGGCTATGGCCGTATCAAGAGAGCGTCAAAATGTTCCACGACAATTTCCGCCAAACCATTGCCTTCATGGAACAATACCCTGATTTCCGGATGCTTCAGAGTCAGGCCACTATTTATAAGCATGTCGAGGAGATTGATCCCCCCTTATTCGAAAAGGTTAAGAAATATGTAGCTGAGGGCCGGTTCGAGCTGGCCGGCGGCATGTGGACCGAAAGCGACTGCAACCTGACCGGCGGGGAAGCACTGTGCCGGGCCCTGTTGCTGGGGCAGCGCTATTTTCTTGACCGGTTCGGTAAGATTGCGCGTGTGGGATGGTTACCCGATAATTTCGGTCACATCTCACAATTTCCTCAGATGCTGAAACTTTCCGGGATGGATTATTACTATTTCCACCGGTGCGTACCCTTTATCGGACCCTTCTGGTGGATCGGCCCCGACTCTTCAAAAGTGCTTTGTTTTACCAATTACACGTACAACGGGGAGATCACCCCATCCTTAAAAAATGAGGTAGAACGAATTTCACCGGTCACCCGTAAGATGTTGCATCCCACCGGAATCGGTGACCATGGTGGCGGCCCCACCCAGAAAAACATAGAAATGATCCACCAGCTGGATTCCACGCCCCGGTTCCCGTCCGTAAAATTTGCTTCTGTCGAAACATTTTTCCGGAACACCGAAAAAATGCCGGTCAGGTTGCCGGTGCACCGGGGTGAGATGCAATACATTTTTGAGGGATGTTACACTTCCGTGGCTGAGATCAAGGAAAATACCCGCAAAAGTGAGCAATCCCTATATGCTGCCGAATTTCTTTCGACCCTGCGTTGGATGGAGGGCGCTACCTATCCCGCAGGAGAGTTGAAAAATCTCTGGGAAACGGTTGCCTTCAATCAATTTCACGATATTTTGCCCGGATCGGCCATTTTCGAAACCTATCAGGATGCGGTGGCAGATCATAAAAGGGTTCAAAAAGAAGCAAAAAACCTTTTTGAAACAGACTTTCGCCGACTCGCCGATGAAATCACCTTCAAAACCGGGGCCGGTCAGCCTGTTGTGGCATTAAACATGCAGTCGAGAAATGGAAAGGTACTCGTTCAAGCAGAAATTTTTACTCATGAGAAACCGGTCACAGCCAACCTTTCCGGTTGGGGTGATTATTATGAATACGGTCATGTAAAACCGGCAGATGGCCACACGGTGGCGACATTAATGGTCACCGACGGGTCGGGGCAACAATATCCGGCCCAGATTATCGGGGGAAAGGCTTTCCCGCCCGGATATCGGTCGATGGTGGAATTCGTGGTGGACAGCATGCCGGCCGGCGGGTACCGGACTTTTTATGCGGATGTCGCAAGGCCCGGCTCGCAAGTAGCCCCAATCCCTGAAAAAGACGGAGTCTTCGAAACCGACTATTTTACCATCAAGGTGGACCTGAAATCAGGGGATATAACCGGATTGAAGGATAAACGTACCGGGCAGGAATATGTTTCCCGCGACGGGCGGCTGAACCATCTGCGCATGTGGATGGAGGCACCCAACGGAATGAATGCCTGGACGATTGGGGAAACCTTGAGCATCGAGGATATTACGGATGTCGTGAGTGTGAACATTATAGAAAAAGGACCGGTCAGGGCAACCATCGAAGTGGTAAAAAAATGGGGCCGGTCGAAGTTTGTTCAGCGAACGTATATTTATAAAAGCTATCCCCGGATCGACTTTGACCTCGATGCACACTGGTTTGAGGTAGGTGATGGGGTTAATCCAGCACCATTCTTGCGGACCACTTTTGATCTGGCACTCGATAATCCAGCCTTTTACAGCCAGGTGCCTTTCGATGTGGTGAGCCGGCCCACCACCGGGCAGGAAGTTCCGGCCCAGCAATGGGTTGATTTAAGTAACGGCAAAAACGGGCTGGCGCTGCTGAATCGTACAAAATTCGGCCATTCGCTTGAGAAAGGGCAACTCCGGCTTTCGCTACTAAGGGCCACCTATAATCCCGACCTGTATCCGAACATTGGAATCAATCACATTCAATATTCACTCTTCCCGCACACAGGCGACTGGAAAAACGGGGTTTGGGCCGAGGGGGAACAGTTCAACGTACCGGTATATGCTGCTGAGCCTCCTTCCTTGTCGCTGGCAAAAACCCATGCTACCCGGCCAGAAAACGGATCGCTTTTGCAGGTATCTCCTTCCGAGATCGTTTTGAGCGGTATCAAGCAGGGGGAAGATGGAAAATCGCTGATTGTCCGTCTGGCGGAAGTGAACGGCAAAGAAACTTTTGCCGTGATTACTTTACCCGTAAAAGTTAAAAGTGCCCGGCGGGTCAACCTGATTGAACTGCCGCTGGACTCCGACCAAAAACCTGTGACTGAAGGCAAAACGATCCGGGTTAAGGTAAAACCACATGAGATCGTTACCCTGTCGGTTGAGGTATCAAATTAGCTACGGGTAGATTAAAAACCAGAAAAACCAGCATGCGAGGCCAGAAACCGGTCGATGCGGGAACAGAAGAACTCAGGATCCTGGTCCATCATTTCGTGTCCGCTAATGGGTGAGATAACCAGTTGTTTATCAGTGGAGCCTAAATGATTGATGAATTCGATGCCCAGGGTTACGGGACAGATAAAATCCCAATATCCGAAAAGAACCAGGGTCGGCAGGGTGATCCCGCCTAATTGGCCGGTGTAATTTGCTTTCAGTAAATCCTCATTAAAATCCGCATTTGAGGAATATAAAAAGTTCACCAGCATGGAGGTCAGCGGCCACTGGTTTTCGATGGAATTATCGCCCAACAACGAAATCTTGCTGGTTTTTGTCACCTCCGGGATATAAGATTCCGCCTGGGCCGCAAAGGATGCCAGTTGATAGGAGTCTGGGAGGGTAAGGTTTCCGGTATGCAGTTCACATCAATCCACCATCTTTTCCCATTTCGCGGGATTTTGTTTTTGCGCGATATTCGTATTCCCGACCTGGATAAGCATATCGCGTGTGAGCGAATCGTTCAGCGGATAATTATGACTGCCGTCGACAAAAATCCAACCGTTGACCATCGACTCGTTACTTTTTACCGATAAAAAAGCGGTAGTCAGCAGACCTCCAAAACTATGCCCGAGGAGGAACACCTCGGAACCGGCGCCATACCGGATTTTAATCACCCGGATGGCTTTCCCGAGATCTTCGGTCATCTGCCCCAGACTCAGGTCGCCTGCATTGAAATTACCTTGCGACGATCCGGCATTCCGCTGGTCCAGGTAGACAAGGGCGTATTTATCTTCCAGATTCTGGCTGATATAATCACCATTATAGAACAGGGAACTGGTGCCGGGGCCACCGTGTACAAACAAAAGGAAAATATGGCTTGCGGTGTTTCCTTGCACCAGCACGCCCATTGAGGCCCCTTTATTTTCGAGGTAAAAGGTTTCCGAAACCTGGGTTCCGATGGTGGTTTTCTCTTTCTGGCACCCCCCCAGGATTAAGAGGGTCCAGAACAACAGCGTGACTAAAATCCTATTCAATCCTTCCTCCTTTCCCTTTGGCGGGTCCGGGCGGGTTCCCCCGAAGTTTGATTATGCATCCGGCTTCCATTGCGGGCCGGAAATACAGAGTATTATTATAGGGATACAAAGCGAACAGATTAAATTGATAATAAACCATTACCGGCCATGTGGATATTCGGGAGAAATCAAAACCGACGCCTTCGCCGACCGATAAAAAGGCATAATGATATCCTGCAGATTTAAGAATGCTCACCTGGCCGTTGTGGTCGACCGAGTAAGTGGTACCACCGAGAAAAGTCTGGCTATAGCCCAACTCGGGAGAAAACCCGGTAAAAAAACCTCTTGCACTGGTTTTTCTGAACATCAGTCCACCGGTGAGGTAAAAATTATCATGGAATCGCGGATGATGGTACCACGACATATTCGTGAGGAAATAGAGATCACGTTTAAATGATAAAACCCTCCCGGAAGGTCTTGTTTTGGTGATCCCGACAGACTTTAAAGGAAATTCGAATCCCACTCTGGCACCCGGGTAAATGAGGGAACTGTTATAAGAAATTTTCAGATTAGCAGACCAGGCGCTGTCGGACAATTGCTTGTTTTCTTGAGAAAAGCACCGGACAGAATCCGTTAAGATAATCAGGATCAGGAGGATTCCCTTAAATGTTCTCATACGCTAACGAAGGTCCGGTTTTTTGCGCAAATTACCATCCTTCACCGGCATGAGCCTGCCCGAATTTTATTAAATGGAATCTGCTATCTTTGATTGAGACCTCAAATTAAAACATTTTCAGGAGGTGCTGAGTGAGCTTTCCGGACATGCATACGATCTTATTCAGCTATATCCTTACCGATATTGTCAGCACTCTCGTAATCATCCTGTTATGGATTCAGAACCGGAAACGGTTCCAGGGCACCGGGTTGTGGGTTCTTGGAAAGAAGCGTTCCTGGACTTTAAACGGGATTCTTGTGGTAGTTTTCTTGTTGATCCACAGCTGGTTCACCTTTGTTCACCCTAATCTTTCGATCCGGAACGTAAATCTTTCCCTTTTCGGGTTGGTCTTTTTTTCGCTTTGCGCCTGGCTGCTGTTCTTTGGCGTTACCAGCCAAACATGGAGAATGACAAGGTTTGAGGGGATCAGAAATTATGCGGGCATCATCGAGAATTCCTCAGAGCGCGCCATGATCAGCACGGTGTTGAGAAATCTTTTTTCGAACGCAATAAAGTTTACCTCCAGGGGTGGTGCAATAGAGATTTCCCTGATATCAAAAGAGGATAAGCTGGAATTTTCCATCTCCGACAATGGGATCGGAATTTCTCCGGATGCGATGGCTGACCTTTTTACGATTGGCCAAAGCAAAACAAGTTTAGGCACCGAAGATGAAACCGGAACCGGTTTAGGATTGGTATTATGCAAGGAGTTCATCGAAAAGCATGAGGGAAGGATTTGGGTGGAAAGTGTTCCGGGAAAGGGAAGCACATTTTATTTCTCCCTTCCGAAAAGATAATGTTTTGCTGTGCGATCGTCAGAAGCCACGTTTGGCGATTCTTTTTATCTTCGTTCCATGACACCAGGAATTTACAAGTGGGCCGTATTGGGCTGCGGGAAAATAGCGGGCAAATTCAGTTCTGATCTAAAACTCTTGCCGAACGCCGTTCTTTATGCGGCAGCTTCCAGAGATCTTGAAAAATCAAAGGCATTTGCGGACCGGTACGGATTTGAAAAAGCGTACGGGAACTATGAGGAGATGTTAGCGGATACGAATGTGGATGTGGTTTATGTGGCCACCCCTCATTCGCATCATCATGAACATGCCCTTCTATGCCTGTCGTACGGTAAAGCTGTATTAGTTGAAAAAGCGTTTACACTAACTGCCGGGCAGGCCAATGACCTGATTGTGTTTGCGCAACAGCATCACCTGTTCCTGATGGAAGCGTTCTGGACCCGCTTCCAGGCCTCCTTTGAAAAAGCCAGGGAGGTACTGGCATCAGGTGAACTGGGAAAAGCCATGATGTTGCGTTCGGAATTCTGTTTTCATGCCCCCTATCAGCCGGAGAGCCGACTTTACGACCTTGCCCTTGGAGGCGGGTCGCTGCTGGATATTGGTATTTACCCGGTATTCTGGGCACTGCAGATATTCGGTACCCCTTCGGAGATAAAAACGGTTACCGACCTGGCACCTTCAGGAGCCGATCGCAGCATCGCCATCACCTTTAAATATCCCGGTGGGGAGATCGCCCAGCTGGCATCGAGCCTTGCGGCTTGCAGTGATACCCAAACAGAAATCTGGTGTGAAAAGGGATTCCTCCGGATCAGAAGGATCGATCCGCATACCGTTAGGGTGACGGTTGCCCGGAAAGAGGTTGCAGAAGAGGAATTCACCTTCAGCCTGGATCAGGGATTCGGTTTATTTCTTGAAGCCCGGCATGTGATGGAGTGCCTCGACCAGGGTTTGACCGAAAGTCCGATGCTACCTCTCTCCTACACGCTGGAACAGATGAGTGTGCTCGACAAAATCAGGGAACAGGCAGGAGTGCAGTATTCAGTTTGACCGGTGGTTTTACTTATTTATATATCCTAATATTTTCTGCTATGAAATCGCTGAGCTTTAAGAATATTGCGATAACCGCTTCGGGTCTGGCAATGCTGCCCGCTTGTGCGCCCAAGGAACGTATTGAAAAAGCCGGGGATGCTTCCAAACCGAATATTGTGATCATTCTGGCCGATGACCTGGGCTTTGGCGATGTGGGTTGTTACGGATCGATCCATCTGAAAACCCCTAATATTGATCGTCTGGCACAATCCGGATTGCGATTCACCAATGGATATTGCACCTCGGCCACCAGTACGCCCAGTCGCCTTGCCTTACTAACCGGACAGTATCCCTGGCGGAATTCCAAGGCACGGGTACTTCCGGGCGATGCTCCCCTTTTGATCGACCCGGCCAAAACCACACTTCCCGGCATGCTGCATCAGGCGGGATATTTTACGGGTATTGTGGGGAAATGGCATCTTGGACTGGGTACCGGCGAAATCGACTGGAACAGGCGGATCAGCCCGGGGCCCAATGAAACCGGGTTCGATTATTCTTATATCATGGCGGCTACAAACGACCGGTGTCCGACCGTATATATTGAAAATGGTACCGTGGAAGGGCTGGATCCGGCGGATCCGATTGAGGTGAGCTATAAAAAGAACTTTCCGGGTGAACCCACGGGGAAAGATTTTCCGGATCAAATCCGGATGGGTCTTACGCAGGGACATGCCGGAACCATTGTGAACGGAATTTCGAGAATCGGGTTTATGAAAGGTGGCAAAAAAGCACGCTGGACCGATGAATATATGGCCGACACCTTTCTCCTGAAAGCGCAGAAATTCATCGAAAACCACCGCGACAAGCCATTTTTTCTTTACTATGCCCTTCATGAGCCCCATGCACCCCGGGTACCCAACTTTAAATTCATTGGCAAATCGGGGCTGGGTCCCCGAGGGGATGCGATCCTGGAAGCCGACTGGGCGGTGGGTGAATTTTTGAATAAACTGGAATCCCTGGGTCTGGCAAAAAACACCATCGTGGTTTTCTCCAGCGACAACGGGCCTGTTTTGGACGACGGATATGCGGACCAGGCCGTGGAGTTGAATGGCGTGCATGCGCCCTGGGGTCCGATGCGTGGCGGTAAGTACAGTCTGTTGGAAGCCGGAACGCATATACCCTTTATTGTCAGCTGGCCGGGTCACGTTAAACCGGGCACCTCTGAAGCTTTGGTTTGCCAGGTCGATCTGGCGGCCTCGTTTGCCAGCCTGGCCGGGCAGCCCAATCCGGGCAGCGACAGCGAAAATGTGCTCAATGCCCTGTTGGGTAAATCTAGCCGGGGACGAACATCACTTATTCTGGAAAATGGCAGCGGGCGCACGCTGATCCGGGAAAACGAGTGGGTAATGATTCCCTCTTACCCCGGCATTCCCTTGTTTAAGGATGTTAATATTGAAACGGGCTATTCGCCTGAAATCCAGCTTTACAATCTGAAAACCGATCCGGGGCAAAAAAATAACCTCGCTAATCAAGAGCAGGAACGGGTGATGAAGATGAAAGAGGGGATCCGGTAGTGGTTACAGGCAGTCGGCAGTCGGCAGTCGGCAGTCGGCAGTCGGCAGGGGGCAGTGGGCAGTCGGCAGTCGGCAATCGGCAGTCGGCAGTGGGTTAGCCTCGGAGAAGTGTCATCCCGGCGAATGCCTAATGTCACTAACTTTAATGATTAATATGCTTCTCCCTTCATTCAAGATTGATATTTGATCAACCGAATTCTCAATATTTTAGCGTCGTATCAGCTCTATTTATTTGGGATGAGCCGCGGCTCATCCCCTACAAACTTTCCCACTATCTATAAAGATGCGGACACACGGGTCGATCCCACTTCCCATCCACGGGATTGTTGTTTGTAGGGTAGGACCCATGGGTCCTACCGATTTATTTAGTAAGGTTAGCACCATTAAGCATTCGCGGTTAGGGACGGGGTCCCCGCTGAAGCATTCGCGGTTAGGGACGGGGTCCCCGCATACGCGGGGATGACAACTCGCTGAGGGTAAAGCACTAGCCGACTGCCCACATTACTGTTCTGTTAAACCCCGTGACCGCTCTACAAGGGGGTTGAGTGTAACATAATTATCTGTCTGCATTCAAAATACCTGCTTATTTCGATAACTTAGGCCACCAAATCAAAATCTCCATGAAAAGAGTAATCTGTTTTCTACTTCCAATCTTATTCGTTTTTGTGATATTTTCCTGAAACAAGGAAGACCTGACAGGGAAAAAACTTCGGGTCATCTGCGAAGAGTTCATGCCCTACAGTTACTCGGACAACGACCTGCATTTCAGTGCTACTTCAGATATCAGCAGATCATTGGCGATCGGGGTCCCGGAAGGATGGTCATCGCAACAAGACCTTTTATCCCTTGGGTTTACCAATATTCAAACCTGGCCAACACCCCAGCAGGTTTTTTAAAAATTGATGGATGGCACGGTGCAAGCCGCTGTACTCAACGACATTGCTATTCTTTACCTGGCTGAGCAAACCGGACATCGGGCAACGGAAGTCCGCAATGAGCTGACCTTATCAAGAAACGAAACTTTCCTGGCCTTCTCAAAGGATACTAAAGCGGAATACTTCCAGCAATGGCAGGGAGCTTACACCACCATTCTTAATAACGGTAAGTTTGCTGAGATCTGGGGCAGGTGGTATCCGGGGATCAATTGGTAGGACCCGTGGATCCGCATCTTTATCAATAGTGGAGCGGTCTGTAGCGGAGGAGCCGAACCTCCTCCCGGATAAATATTACTGTCTGATGATCGAATCGGCACGTGCACGCAGTGAATCGGGGATAGTCCAGTTTCCCTTAACCCGTTTGAGAACGGTTTCATTGATATAAATCTTTTCGGGAACCACATTTATAGTTTCATAATCAGTCATGGGCTTTCCGGCCAGAATCTCACACGCCATTTGACCGGCCAGCTGCCCCACATTCTGATAGTTGGCACCGACCCCGAACGCCACGTTTCTGAAAGTCAGATAGGGGCTGTTGTTAAAAACCGGAATTCCGGCTTTAAGCCCGGCATTGATATACATGTCGATGGCAGTTTCCACGACATTGTCGCCGCCAATCCAAAGTGCCTGTATTCCACGGGAGGTTAAGGCTGTTGCGGCTTCATACACTTGCGACGAGGACTCGATGCCGGCCTCCACCAATTCGATACCGAGGGTATCACAAATGGCGCGTGCCTTTTTCACACAAGCTTCCGAACAGGTTTCTCCGATGCACCAGACGACTCCGACTTTTTTCAGGTCGGGTTTAATTTCACGTGCAATTCGGAAGGCCTTTTCCACCGGCTGGAAGGTTCCGATTCCGGCCAGCCAGGAAGGGTGCTGGTCTTTGCCCGGACCGGATATCCCCACTCCGGACACGAACGGATCGGTTACCGCACAAAATACATGTTTGATCTTGCCGGCTTTATTGGCATTAGCCATCACCTGCAGGCCCGGGGTGCTGATCGATACCACGAGATCGTACTTTTTATTGATGATTTCCATCGCGGTGGTATTAGCGGTAGGGATATCACCTTCGGGGCAGTACCGGGTTATTTCCATCTTTTCCTGCGGGATGAGTGTTTGATTTTTGAACTCATTCAGCAATCCGGTCTCCGTTTCATTCAGAATCAGGTTCGAATTAAATTTGAATACTGCAATGCGCTTCACATGCCGGATTATTTCCTTGCCCTTCCGGTTGGAAAGGTCGGAAATCAAAAGGATGGAACCCACTGCCACCAGAAAGAGCAG
>JBBQOG010000007.1:0-20556 GCA_038330665.1 Bacteroidales bacterium | reverse complement strand
AGCCCGACCACCAGCGGCATGGAATAGGCGGTTTGCGATCCGGTGGCAATCACATGATTTTCAGCATTATAAAATTTTGCATTAAAGGCATCCTTCACCGAACGGGCACGATCGGTCAGTAATGCGGCATCCTCCGTAAATCCGAGGATACCGGCCATCTGCGAGAGAATCGATAAATCATAATAATAGATGGCGGTGGCCGTGAGGGCCATCGGGGTAAGCTGCGATTCACCCGGACTGCCGGGCCCCAGGTCGAACCAGTCGCCCAAACCATGGGATACAATCCCGCCGTTGGCCATGGAACCCAGGTAACCGACATATTTTTTCATCATCGGATAGGCCCTTTCCATCGGCTGCCGATCGCCATACCATTGATATACATACCAGGGAACAATAACGGCTGAGCTGCCCCACTCCGGTGAGTCGCGGAAGCCTCCCCCAAACGGTACGAATTCCGGTGCGATATCCGGCACCAGACCATTATCCAACTGTGATTCAATCATATCATCAATGATCTTCACATACAAATTGTGAATATCATAATTGTACCGGATGGAATTCCCCATCAGGTGGGTCACTTCCAGCCAACCCAACTTTTCACGGTGCGGACAGTCGGTGGTTACACTGGCCAGGTTGCTGCGCACCGACCAATCGATCAGGGCAAATATCTGATTAAACAGTTCATTTGAGCATTTGAATGAACCCACTGTTGGCGAGCTGTTCCGGGTGTGATGGAACACCATGCTTTCGACCACCGGAAGGTTTCCGGGGTTGGGCTGTCCGACAGGCACCCCGCCGCTCAGGCTTACATACCGGAAGCCGTAGTAGGTAAACTTTGGCATCCAGGGCCTCGGGTCGGTTCCATCGGAAGTGTAGTCGTAATAGTGCGGGCCGCCGGAGGCCTGCTGGGTAACCTGCCCAGTATCATCGATGAGTTCACCCGGGGTGAGCCGGATGGTTTGTCCAGTTGCGGCTTTCACGCCGATTTCGGGGATCCCGGAGGCGTTCTGTCCAAAATCATATACCCAGCTTCCATCGGCCAGACCGGTAATTTTTGCCGGATCAAAGCTTTGCATGATTTCCAGCGGATAATCGTCTTCCCATTTCATGCGGCCACCCGGACTTTTCACCTCGATGGCCGGTTGAAAAACGGGTTTTGTTAAGCGGGCATCGTAATCCTCTCCCCCGTAAATGGAGGTAAAAGTAATGGCCGAGGGTGCGGTTTCCCAGGTGATATCCGAGGGAATTTCCTCTGTGGAATCATCCACGTACCGGATCATCACAATCGCCCGCATCATGGGCATCCCCCATGAAGTCACCAGCTTACGGTAGCGTTCGCGGTTCACATTGAAAAATCCATTGCCCACGGTCATACGGATCTCATGTTTGCCATTTTTTAGGAAACTCCTGATGTCATAACCGTTATATAAACAGGTCTTTGCGTAATTGGTCCAGCCCGGCCGCATAAACCCGCCGGTGATATCATTACCGTCCATTTCCACGGTATATTGTCCAAGTCCCGATAAAAACAGATAGGCTTCTGAAACCGGTTTGGCAATATTGACGGTCTTCCGGAACACGGGTATAACCGGTCGCTGAACGGCCAGGTTACCCAGATGATCGCCGGATCCATGGACCCCCGGCACCAGTTTCATAGAGTCAGGGAGCTCCTCGTATCCGATCCATCTGGCGCTGGCCCAGGATGAATCCGGGATTCCGGTGACAAACCGGGCCGCGTGGCTCCAAGGAGAATACGTTCCATTCTCATCCTTAACCCGCACTCTCCACTCATATTCCTTGCCCCTCTCCAATCTTAAAGTCTTCAGGTCTTCCAGTCTCAAAATCTTGTTACTCTCCTCTCCGATAGTCTTTAAATCCTCAAATCTCAGCTCATAGCCGGTAACTTCCGCTCCATTCGTCTCCGAGGTCACCGTCCACCGCAATTCCGGAACGCCTTCCACTCCGACCGGGTTGATCCGGTTATTGCAATACAGCTGATCCACACGCAGATGCGATGACTTTCCGCATCCGGCAAGCAAAACCGATACAAAGAAAATGACAGGAACGGGGAGTTGACGGATTTTCATATTTTTGGCTATAATTTGATGGGAATGTTATTTGCGAATATCGTTAATTCGGCCGGAGTTTTTTTGATTCTTTCTGCATTCTTCCTGCTGGTTCTCGGAAAAGTAAAATCCGATAACCGCCTTTACCTGTTGATGAATCTGGTGGGTGCCGGGCTCTCCTGTTACGGATCGTGGCTGATCCATGCCATTCCTTTTGTCGTGCTGGAAGGTACCTGGGCAGCGGTGGCAGTGGTGGGACTTTTAAAGGGCAAGAAAGAAGGTTGAGATTCGAGGAGCCTTATGAATGTTGAAATGGGAGATTCACGAATACCGGTATCTCCTTTCATCGGAATTCATAATTCTGATTTGGAATCTTAACTTTCATACAAATTTACCCGCTCTCCTCATGCGAAGCCTGCTCCTCATTCTAATTTTGTTCCTGGCCCCGGTTAGTCTGCCTTCGCAAGCTTTATCCAAGCTCAAAGGCCGGCTGTCGGCTGGCCATTATTCCCTTCAATTATCGTATCAGAATGGCGGACCTTTTAAAACCAATGATTTTGTGGAAGGGATCAACGCTGCCGGAACACCGATCGACCGGTATCAGGCACTATCGATTAGACTGGGCCAACAAACTACCGGAGAAAAAACCTGGGAGCAGGTATATAATTATCCGCGCTATGGAATCGGATTGTATACAGCCGATTATAAAAGCCGTGAACTCGGCCAACCGGTATCGGTGTATGGATTTCTGGCCGGACCGTTTTTCAGGATCAGGCAATTCAGTTTCAACTATGATTTTGCAGTAGGAATTGCCACGAATTGGAATGTTTGGGATCCGCTCACCAATCCGTATAATGTGTCTGTCAGTTCTCACATCACTTCCTATGTGGAAATTCTGCTCTCGGCCGAAATCCGGCTGGTTCCGCGCGTTTTTGCCACGGTGGGTGCAGGGTTAAGTCATTCCTCCAATGGTGCGGTAACCCTGCCAAACCGGGGATTAAACTCCTATTTCAGCAAGTTCAGTCTGCGATATGATCTGTTTGCAGGCAATCCGGTAAAGCCAAAAATCGCGATCGAAAAGTTAAAAGGTGTGGATGAATGGCTGCTTGCCATTTATGGCAGTTATCGGTTGGCGGGAATCCCGGTGGAGGTGAAACCCACGGAAAAACTGCCGCCGATCCCGGTGTATGCTTTTGGAATTTTCACTACCTGGCACCGGCAGCTGGGTTACCGGAATAAACTCGGAGCCGGAATCCACCTGGGATATAACGGATTGCCCGACCCTCAGTTTCAACACTCGGGAGATACCCTTTTATTGATCAGGGATTTCGATAACAGGCGGTTCGAATGCAGCATTTTCGCATCGTACGAGCTGATGTTCAACAAGTTTTCCGTGATTATGGAACCGGGAATATTTTTACCCCGAAACGGGCTGATCGCCATCAACCCGACTTTTTACCAGCGAATAGGATGCAAATACTACTTCACCGATCACATTTTCGCTGCTGTACAGATCAGGGCACACGAATTTCACCTAGCCGACATCATTGAGTGGACTATCGGTTACCGGATGTAGTACCGTTCTTTTAAGCCATTTCGGCAGTGCATTGCCGAATATCACGAACAAACAGACAATGATTACGCTGGTCAGCACGAGGTTGATCATCCCGGGAACCACGGTGCCCGGGGTCATCATCTGAGGATAGTAGATGGTTACGACATTGGTGATCCCGGCATAGAGGGTGGTGATGCCCACGAAGGCCATCGGCAGGATGGTTACCCAGGAATATTTGACCCGGCCGCGATTAATTACATAGGAGGTACCCACCACGAGGGCGATGGTTGCCATCAGCTGGTTGGCGGTTCCGAACATGGGCCAGATGGTGGCCACGGTTCCGGTGTAAATAAAGTAACCCCAGCAAAAAACGATGATGGCGCTGGTGATCAGGTTTCCCGGTAGCCAGGTGGTCCGTCCGAACGGTTTATATATTTTACCGAGCGCTTCCTGCATCACAAATCGGGCAATACGGGTGCCCGCATCAATGGTGGTGAGGATAAACAGCGCCTCAAACATGATGGCAAAATGATACCAATAGCTCATCAGGTGTTTCATCCCGGGAATGGCACTGAAAATCTGGGCCATACCCACACCCAGGGAAACGGCCCCACCGGGGCGGCCGGCCACATTTTCTCCCACCTGCCGGGTCAGTTCCTGAATATTTCCTTCGGTGAAGCCCATCTCATGAAGCTTCGGCAATACGGCCTGGAATTTTTCAGGTGAAAGGTTGATCTGGAAATAATCAAGCGGGAACAGGCTGGTTGCGGCGATCAGTGCCAGGATACTCACCACCCCCTCGGTGAGCATCGAACCCACGGCAATCGACTTGATGTGCGATTCTTTCATGATCATTTTCGGTGTCGTACCGGAGCTCACCAATGCATGGAACCCGGAAATGGCTCCACAGGCGATCGTGATAAACAGATACGGATATAATTTACCCGGGATGATCGGTCCGCCTCCATTAACAAACTCAGTGAAACCCGGCATCTTAATATCAGGTGCCACGATAATCACTCCGATGGCCAGCAGGAAAATCACGGTGATCTTCATAATCGAGCTCAGATAATCGCGCGGCGTGAGCAGGAGCCAAACCGGCAACACCGAAGCCAGAAAGCCATATCCGCAGAGGAGTAAGGTAAGCGTCTTTTTATCAAAGGTAAACCATGGGGCTAATGCCGAATCCGGAATATAACGCCCCAGAATCACGGCAGCACTCAACAGGATCACGCCCATGATGGTGGCTTCCACGGTTTTTCCCGGACGGAACTTGAACATCCATAGCCCCATGAACAGGGCGATCGGGATGGTCATGGCAATGGTAAATGTTCCCCATGAACTTTCGGCCAGGGCATTTACCACCACCATGCCCAATCCGGCCAGGGCCACGATCAGTACAAGTAAAATGGCGATGGATGCGGTTGTTCCGCTGATTTTATTGATTTCGGCCCGGGCAATTTCGGCCAGCGACTTTCCGTCGTGCTCGATGGAGGCGGTGAGAATGACCAGGTCGTGTACGGCACCCGCCAGCACGGCACCCAGCAGCATCCAGATGAAACCCGGGTAAAAACCGAATTGTGCGGCCAGAACCGGACCTACCAGCGGACCCGCACCTGCGATTGCGGCAAAATGATGCCCGAAAAGCACCCACTTGCTCATGGGCACATAATTCTGCCCGTCGTACAAACGGTTCGCCGGAGTCACCCGGAGATCATTGGCTACGGCCACCTTGGCCACCACAAAACTAAAATAGAACCGATAGGCAATCACAAAAAATGCAACCGCCCCAACGACATAAGGTACCGCATTCATTATCAGCTATTTTTAACCGTATTCCTCTTCCAGATATAGTAAACCGGGATACCGAGGACTACTATGATCAGGCCGGGCCAGGTAAATTCAGGTTTGTAAATCAACAGGATAATCATAATCACTACCGACAGGATTACGCAGATGGCCGGGATCACCGGATATCCGAAGGCCTTGTAGGTACGCTCTTCATTGGGCCATTTGCGCCGCAGGACAAAAACGCTGGCAGTGGTCAGCGCATAAAAAATAAGCATCGCAAAAATCACGTAATCAAGCAATTGAGAATACGACCCCGACAGGCATAGCAAACAGGCCCAGATGCACTGGATGATCAACCCATTTGCCGGAACCCCACTCTTATTAAGATTTCCGATCTTCTTGAAAAACAACTTATTCTCGGCCATAGCCCAGTAAACGCGGGCACCGGAAAGAACCAGTCCGTTGTTGCAGCCGAAAGTGGAGATCATGATCAGCACGGCCATGATGATGGCGGCATAACTGCCGAAAATTCCAAAAATTGCAGCGGTTCCGATGCGGTCATCGGTGGCAAAGGCCATTCCCTGACCCAGCACCGTATCGGCCCCGGGGATCCCGCGCAACGGCAGCACCTTCACATAAACCAGGTTACATAATACAAAGATCACGGCGGCCATCAGGGTCCCGTAAATCAGGCTCAACGGAATGGTGCGCCTCGGATTGATTACCTCGGCCGAATTATAGGTGACATTATACCAGGCATCATAGGTGAAAAGCGATCCGACCATGGCCGATCCCATGGCGGCCACAAAGGCCATTCCTACTAAAGGTGTGGCGGCTCCGGTCACCGGGTCGAGGCTCGCGGCTTGCCAGAAATATTGCGAATTGGAAATCCATCCGACGGATTTGGCTATGAAAACGCCCACAATCAAGAAGAGCACAAGCACCAGTAATTTGGTGATTGTGAAGGTGTTCTGAACAATTTTGCCTGCCTTGATGCCCTTGGTATTGATCCAGGTCAGCAGGAGTATGGATAGCACCGCCACCAGGTGCACTGTCGTCACCTTAATCGGACCCAGATGAAACAGGATATTCTCCTCGCTGATCCATGGGATGATCACTCCTGAAAATTTCGCGAATGCCATCGCAATGGCCGCAATACTTCCGGTTTGGATCACCGTGAAAAGGGTCCATCCGTATAAAAATCCGGTCAGGGGATTATAGGCCTCGCGTAGATAGATGTACTGGCCGCCTGCCTTGGGCATCATGGAAGCCAGCTCCCCATAGGTCATGGCCGCGAAAACGGTCATCAAACCGGTAATGAGCCAGGCCATAAGCATCCAGCCCGGCGATCCCAGGGTACGGGACATATCTGCCGTCACAATAAAAATTCCGGATCCGATCATGGATCCGACCACAATAGCGGAGGAATCGAGCAGATTCAGGCTTCGCTTGAATGTTCCTTTATTACCGTCCATATCACACGGAGCAGGTTAGTTTATTTACTGCAATCGGGTGACTAAAATACGAAATATGTGATCGGTTAAATGTGTTACCCTGAAAAAGGCTACCGCGACGGGGGCAACAGGGTCGTACCCCATCCGCCCGGCTTGTCGGCCATCATCAGGTGCACCGTCCCACCGTTAATGATGTCAGAATGCCGGAACCAGTTTTGCTCCAATGGCTTACCATTAAAATCAGCGGATCCGACATAAATATTTTTGGATGAGAAATTTTCGGCCACGATGACCAAAGTTTTCCCGTTCCCCAGGCTTATGGCAGAACGGCTGTACTTCGGGGTCCCGATCAGGTACACATCCTGTCCGGCTACCGGGAAAAAGCCCATAGCCTGAAACACGTACCACGACGACATGGCTCCTGAATCGTCGTTTCCGGGCAGCCCGTCCGGTTTATCCGAATAGTTTTCGCGTAGCAACCGCGAAACCGTTTCGGCTGTTTTATCGGGCCTCCCTGCATAATTATACAGGCAAGGCGTGAGAAACCCCGGTTCATTGGACATGTGAAAATACTTTTTCGTAAAAAAGACATCCAAACGGCTGAGGAAGGCCTCGTTCCCCCCGCACTTTTCAATCAAACGTTTCATATCCTGCGGAACATAAAAGGAATATTCCCACGAGTGACTCTCGTAGAAAAAGTCCATCCAGCTGCCGCCTGAAAGGGGCGTAAAGGGTTCTTTTACCAGATATTTTTCGGGAATCCGGTTATACGGGATCAACCCCAGCTCATGGGGCGGGGTTTCGGTGTACCACGACCATTGCTTGTCGCGGTAATCCTCATCCCACTCCCCATTAGCTTTGCGGGGCATGATGAACCCTTTGGCGCCGCTGTGCTCAATGGGTTTCCACAGATTTTCCCAATTTCCTGCCCTTGCGGAATATTTTTGAGCATCAGCCTCTTTGCCCAGCTTCTTGGCGCTCTGTGCGATGGCCCAGTCGTTCGCAGCATATTCCACGGTGCGGGAACCGGCCCGTTCAAAATCAGTGGATACATAACCCAGGGAATTATAATCCCGCAATCCGCCACGACCCATCAGGCGCTCATCGCCACCCGGGGGAACTTCGGCATCTTTGATGATGGCCTGGTAACCCTTTTCGTAATCCACACCCGGCAAATCCTTCAGAATGGCTTCGGCAACCAACATATCCCCATTGCTTCCGCCCTGAGTGCGGCCGCTCATGTTTCCGGAACGGGCATCGGGCATATATCCCTCGTGAACGTAAATATCGATAAGTGACCGTACGATATCCGACTGAATTTCCGGAACAAAAAGGGTAAACAGCGGATGGCTGGTACGGTAGGTATCCCAGATGCAGTAAAAATCATCGTAATAGGGCTGATCATCGGTCCAGAGGGGGTTTTCACCTGTCCGGTCGACCGGCTGCAACATCGTGTGATAGAGGGCGGTATAGAAAATTGTTTTCTCCGTTTTGGAGGGCGAATCCACCCGTATCCGGTTCAGATACAAGGTCCACTGGTTCCGGGCCCGGGTCATGGCCTGATCGAAATTCATCGATCCGGCCTCCAGGATGCAATTGGCACGCGCTTTGGCGGTGCTGATAAAGGAAATTCCGATTTTCAATCCCACCGTTTGGCCAGGCTTGCAATCGTATCCGAACCAGGCACCCGTGGGCTCACCCGAATCGAATTCCGACTTATTGGTTTGATGGACCTTCCCGGATTTCCAGGTCCCGAACGAGGTGGCCGGGGTATCGAAAATCGCATAGAAAAACACCGTATAGGCTCCACCGGTATTCCAGCCCCCCCGGATCCGGGAATATCCACAAATCTCATTTTGCGAGAGGATCTCGACTTCTGAGCCTACCAGTTCCTGCGCTTCGAAGCAGCAGGATTGCCTGCCCAGAAAGCTACCTGCATCAATCAGAATTCCGGATTGCCCCCCCTTACGGAAGGTGTAACGGTGGAATCCGGTTTTCTGCGTGCAGGTGAGCTCGGTAAGAATTTCCGAGGGCATCAGTTGCACCGAGTAGTAGCCGGTTTTGGACACCTCTTTGCCCCGGTCCGAACCGTAATCCGATACATTCAGATCTCCCGTGAAAGGGTAAACCAGGATATTACCGTATTTCGGGCCCCCGCCCGTTCCGCTTACGTGCACCTGGCTGAATCCGCGGATAGGGCCATCCTGTGAATAGCCACTGTTGGAATCGAGTTTCCCGCAATCAGGGCCCACCTTAACCATCCCGAACGGATAGCTCACACCCGGAAAAGTATTGCCCCCGCCTTGCGTACCGATAAACGGATCCACAAACTGGGTAACATCCTCCTGCGCCGATGGTCCGGAAGCATAGGTGGGAGTTCGCTGCATTCTGCGCTGCTGGGCCGGGAGCGATACCGTAACAAGGAACATCAGGATAAACAGAGCTGGTTTCATGACGATTGATTATGCTTTGGCGAAGATAATCAATGTCCGTTGCTTTCAGAGTCCGAATCTCCAACCGGCATTGAATCCCGGGTACATCGACACCACCGGATTGCTGTGATGCCAGAACGGCATCCAATTTGTTATCAATCGGTATCAGCGTGCCGATGCCATAACCCCAGCCCCAACGCATCGAATCGGTGCCGGGCGCAGCCCCCAGGGAGAAGATATTATAAAACCTTTTGACCCCGGTTTTAAAAGAGACTTCACCGTAAAATGTTTCATTGCCTCTGGAGCCAACGAGTGGGTTCAGGTTAATTTGAAAGGCAAATGTAACGAACAGGAGCGCACACTTCGGGTTCCGGGTGGCAGCTTTGGCTATCTCGACAGCTCACAGGCAGATTCCTGGAAGTAGTTGATTGCATTTAGGAAATCGCCACTGCGGTATAAGCTTCTTCCCTTATCGATGCTGGTTTCACAGATCAGGACGGAATCCTTCGATTTGATAGCCATTTCATAAGCCCAGTCCAGGTACTCGGTATCCGTGGAATCTTTCTGGCTGAAATAAGAATTATTATACATCAGGAGCAGTGTCCGCTGCAGCATCAGGCAACCGGTTTGCGAATCCGGTCCGCTCTGTTGTTGTGGCCATGCCGGCCCGAAACCGAGCCCGCTCAGCCACAATATTAGAAACAGTATTTGCCTGGTTGTGAAACGCACGAACAAAAGTCTGGTTCTTTAGAAAATTCTGATGGTGGTCATTTCATCCGTATTCACCTTTCCGGTAAATACTTTCAGCACGCCTCCACGATCCTCCTTATCAAACCTCGCCTCCAAACTCCTTTTACCTTCAGCCTTACTTACTGCCGACTGCCTCCTGCCGACTGCCGACTGCCGACTACCCTCATCTCCCACGTCCCCGCCGGCACCTGATCAGTATGAATCTCCAGCACATACACCCTCTCTTTGAGTCGGCCCTTGAAATCGCCCTTTGCCGGATGGATGAGAATTTCCAGCCCCTTACCGGCTTCCCGGTTGTCGTTCACCTCAAAGGTGGTGGTGGCATACACGCCATCCCGGTGCTCACGGGTCAGTCCGTCATCTTCGTACATTTCATAAGTCGATTTACCGTTGGGATAGATATCCAGGGTAAGGGTATCCGTGGGGCGTTCCCAGTCGTAATACATCGGTTGGTACATCGGGATGATGGCTCCGGCACGAACAAAAAGCGGAAGCTTGTCCAGCGGTGCGGAATAGTTGCTGATCCACTGATTACCGCTGAAAGTGCTTCCATCCCAGTAATCGATCCAGCTGCCCGCCGGGAAATAGATACTGTCGCGTTTGGCTTCGGATTTATACACCGGAGCCACCAAAAGATCGCGGCCCAGAAGGAATTCGTACTGTGTGAGGGAACCAAGCGCCACCGGATCGGTCGGATATTCGAGCACCAGGCCGCGAACGGCCGGAACGCCGGTATGGTTGGATTCCGCACACAGGGTATACATATACGGGGTCATCCGCTGTTTGAGTTGCAGATATTTCCGGTTGATGGTCGTGAAAGGTTCGCCAAAGAGCCAGGGCTGCTTGTCCTTGATGCCGTTTTTATTGTTGCTGGCCCATCCCGACATGCCCATTAGCACAGGGGTAAAGCACTTCCACTGCAAATCGCGCGTATAGGTCGAATCACTGCCTCCAAAGATGCCGTCGACATCTCCCGTGGCGCTATTCTGCGCCGAAAGTCCGCTACCGATCAGAGTAGGAATATGCCACCGGATGTAATTCCAGCTCCCGGCCTGGTCACCGGTCCAAACTACCGAATGCCTTTGCGTTCCCGCCCAGCCGCATACCGACCATACAAATCCGCGGGCATCGCTGGCATTTTCGATTCCTTCGTAAGCCGCTTTCACCCCGTCGATGGCAAACTTGTACCCGTCGCCGACCCAGGCAACATCGAGCTTGCATAACCGGGTTCCGAGCTCGCCCACCTCACGGGCAATTTTCTCTACCCCGTTTTCGGTCCACAGCCCGGTATAAAACCCACGCTTGCTCAATTCTCTTACCACAGAATCCAGCTTGGTATATCCGCATCCGTATCCATCGTTGGGAAGAATCCAGCCGCGAGGCATATTATGCTTAATATACTCATCTGCAATCAGATGAATAACATCCGGAGTGGTTCCGCCAAATCCGGTACCCGTACTGCCAACGGTTTTGATATCGGCTTTGGCTCCCCGGTTATAGCAGTTGGCATCGCCCATGCTGAGTGCCCAGCGAGGCATCAGGAAAGGCTTGCCAGTGATATCCGTATAATCACCCAGGATATCCTTTAATGAATTTCCGGCAAAAAAGTAACAGTCGAAACGGGCCTCATTATGGATCAGCTTTACGGTATCGCCGAAGGTGTAAGCTCCTGATGCATAGGTATTCCGAAGAGCACCATATCCGGCAGTACTCATGAAGAAAGGAGCCGGATTGGGACCGCCGCCATCTTCCCAGTTATAATCGATGGTGAGTTTGATGGTTTGATCGCGGTGCGAGAAACGTCCGTTCTGCATGCCCCCACCATAAAAATATTCGTTCGGCTGCCTTTTGAGATATTGGATCGTTTGTTTGCCATAAGTCATCCCCTGCATCTCTTCCCAGATCATGGTGGCATTATCCGCCTTATACAAGGCAAAACGCAGGGGATTTTTATAGGCCCGGAGCGCAATATCGGCAGTCGTAAACAGGTAATAGGAGCCTTTGTCGGCCGTTTTAACCTCCACTGGCTGATCCGGCTTATGAATCACCAGGTCGTTCCCGGCCGGATCGGTAAAATCCCCGTCGTAAGCCATCCAGATACGGAACATGTCGTTGCGCACGAATTGCAGCTTCAGCCCGGCATTGCCGCAGGTAAAACGATATTCACCGGCGCCCGGCTGATAGGCCGTGACCTCCCCAAGCGAATATGCACCGGAATACAGCACGGTTGAAATGGTGTCGTTGGTAAGCCGCTCGTCGCCCGGCAATTCGGTATGAAAAAGAACTTTATGAATTCCGAAATCCGTTAGGTTGATATCGGGAAAATTCACCTGAAGGGTATCAATGATCCGGAAGGGAGATTTTTTATCGGCTTTTACCGTTGCCTTCAGCAGGGGTCGGCTATCGATCTTCAGATAGCAGTCGAAATCCTTGATGATATCATTCGATCCCAGGTTGACGATCTGGAAAGCCAGCTTGTCGGCGGTGGTGAACCGGTTGCCGGTTTCCCGATGACTTTTCAATTTATACGCCAGCACGTCGGCATCAAAGGCTTCCGACAAACGGATGTCGTCGACCATCCAGTACCAGTTGTAAAAACCTTTCCAGAAAAACCGGAGGTACACCGTTTTCTGTCCGGCTGCGGTGCGGGTGATGTTCAGTTCCACATCCATCGGGTTCGGACAATCCTCACCGGCACCGATTTCATTGCGCACGTCGTATTCGGTCCAGTCCTTGCCATTATAGCTGACCCCGACGAACAGCCCGGCACCTTTATTGGCATCGCGACGGTTCCAGAAGAAATTCTGCTGAAACCTGAGCACGACCGAACGGTGTTTGGAACAGTCGATCACCGCAGTTTGCACATAAGAATCGGGCCATATATTGATTTTCTTCCAGGCTCGGGCATTCTTTTCCACCTTCACTCCCGGCGCCACCTGAATATGATATCCCCGGCTGAGGGAAGCGATCGGCGGAGCCTGATAGGCCCGGCCCTGCGATCCGGGAAACGGCTGATCCGTGACGAACCACTTGGGGGCACTATCGTTCAATGCCACAGTCTGCCAACCTGCCGGCAATTTTCCACTTGCAAAATCCTCTTTCCAAAAGGTCTTGTCGACAGGCTTTTGAGCCATGAGCGTAGCAGCCAGGAAAAGCCCGGCCACTAATTGAGTAAGCTTTTTCATTAGTTTGTTGTTTCGAGAAAGCAAATATATCGAAAAAGTTCCCGCTTTCAGATGCAGTACTGAGGCGTAAAGGTCCCCGCCTTTGCGGGGATGACAATTCTATCGAGGGCAAGGCAGTAATATTCCAAGGGACAGTCACTCGTCACTCGTCACATATGGCCGTTCCAGCTATCAATATCCGAGCGCTGGTTCTTCACACACTGAGCCAGTTCCTGAAGCTGAATATCTTCCTCCGTTTCCGGGATGATCTCGATTCCATGCGCAGCCGGGCGGGTAGATTCATCCACATGAATATAGGTCACGAAGCCACTCACCAGATTTTTGTTATCATTCATTTTGGTCACTGTGATATAGGCCATCAGGCTGCTGCGACCTGCACATACAATTTTGGAAGTGAATTTCAGAACCTCGCCCGGTTTGGCAGGTGCCGAAAAGTACATCCCGTGAATCTGCAGGCAAACTACAAATTTCGGATCGATCAGGTTGGCCGCCGCCACGAATCCCGATTCTACAAACCACTCCGCAGTCCGGCCGGCAAATAAGGTGCCGTGATGATTCAAATCCTCACCCTTTACCAGTCGCATTGATACCGCCTCAAAAGGGGCAATTTTTCTTGGTTCCATACTCATTTAGTTTGCTGCAAAGGTAGTTTAAAAAGGCAGTGGGCATCGGGCAGTGGGCAGTCGGCAGATAGTGAAAGCGGGGCTGAAAATTCTGGTAAATCCAGATTTTTCGGCGCCGGGTGGAGGTTTGAAATTTTCTGGCAATCGGAAAATTCGTAAAAAATGGAGCTGTGAAATCTTTAACTGTTAAGGGCTTCACAGAAAAATATGACTTTTGTCGTTATTTTAAATCAATGTCAGGATGCAACTTTTAGGGTCAATACCTGAAAGATGATTTCTATATATTTATCGGCATCGTAATGAAACCTAAGACATTTCACATGGAATCTCAAAATGATTATCACTTTAATCTGTTCCAGCCGTTCACCGAGCATGGACGAAAAATCCGGAACCTGATCCTTACCATGCTTGCCATCTGGGCAGTATGTGTTTTTGGGTTCCAGATTCTTTTAAAGGTCGTGGAAAAACCCACTCCAGAGGCCACCCTGACCAGCTTTGACGCATCTTACGCCTCGATTCAGAATGGAAGTATTGATCAGGCTACCGTGCGTGATTTCCTGCACAGCCTGGTACTGACTGCAGGGAAAGTGGGAATAAAGCCTGCCGACCGGGTTGTTTTAACCGGGGGTATTAACGTGGCATTCCGCATGTTGGTAAACGATTCCATCCGGGGGCCGATCATGGACCGGTTGCCGGAAATGATGGCCATGAAAGAAAACCTGGCCAAAACAAAGGACCAGGAGTATCTCGATCTGAAAACCGGAATCAGCAGGATCCAATCCGACCTCATGGCCCAGACTGCGCCAATAACCGGATTCGTTCCCGGCGGACTGGAGTCTGAGATCCTGGTTGCCTACCTGAAAGCAGATGCACCGGTAGCACTTTCCGCGCCGGAATTGGAATCCCTGCCAGCATTGATGAAGTTGTACCTCACACACAACCAGTCCTTTTTAACTGATTTTATTTTCCTCGGCTTCCCTTTCCACTATTTCTACACCGCAGTTTTTCTTCTTATCCTCTTTGTCGGGTTATGCCTGTTCTATAATTTGAGGCTCGACCGGAGAATGAAAATGGAGAAAATAGAAGAATAACCCAATCAATAGTAAACTATGACAACAACTGCTATAATACTGGCCGGAAGCCTGACCCAACTGGAAGGAAGCTTTAAGGTGGGACCGGCAATCATATTAATTGCGACCTTATTAACTTTTGTATTAGTCGGAATTTTCTTTCGTGCAAAAGATCCGTCCGATTATTATGCTGCAGGCAGAAAGATATCCCGGGTTGGCTCAGGGATGGCCATTGCCTCAAACTGGATGAGTGCCGCTTCTGTTTTAGGAATGGCCGGGATGATGTACGGATTCGGATACAACGGATTAGCCTACGTGGTGGGCTGGACCGGTGGCTATGTTCTGTTGCTCATTCTGATGGCCGGACAGATCCGGAAATATGGGAAATACACGGCTCCTGATTTCATCGGCGACCGCTACTACTCTCAGAACCTCAGAATCATCACCGCCATTTTTACCATTCTGATCTCTTTCGCCTATTGTGTAGGCCAGTTTGGCGGTATAGGCCTCATGTTCAAATGGATACTCGGAATGAATTACTCGCTGGCAGTGATCATCGGTTCGTCCGTGGTACTGGCATACACGCTCATCTCGGGGATGATCGGCGCAACCAAGAACATGCAGATCCAGTATGTGATTATCGTGGTTTCCTTCTTGATTCCCACATTCATTTTAACATTCAAGTTCGACTATTTCTGGCTTTTACCCCAGATCGGCTATGGCGCTGCCGTCACAGATATTGTTCACGGCATTCCGGCTCCGAATCTTGCAGAAGGGGCAGCCCTGCTTAATGCATATGGCCAGAATTTTGCCATTGTACCCAGTCCGGAGTTTGCCATGCCTTGGGATCCGGGTTCCGGAACCACGTTTTTCCAGTGGATGGCCATCTGCTTTTCCCTGATGGTCGGTACAGCCGGACTTCCGCATGTAATTCAGCGCTTCTATGTGGTTCCTAAGGTGAGCGATGCCCGTTGGTCGGTGGTCTGGGGACTCTTCTTCATCAGCCTGGTCTATTGGACTGCACCTATTTATTCTGCTTTTGGCAAGATCCTTTCCTCACATCCGGATGTCGGCAGCCTGGCAAAGGATGCCATTGTGGTTTATACCGCACAATTGGGAAATGTTCATCCCCTGATTGTCGGATTACTCGCGGCCGGAGCCGTTTCCGCAGCATTCTCTACTGTTTCGGGGTTGCTGGTTGCCGGGGCATCGGCCTTTTCACATGATCTGTATGTTAAGGTCATCAATCCATCCTCCACGCCACGCAGGCAGCTGCAGGTTGCCCGGATCGGCACTGTAATCATGGCATTGGCCGTTACGGTGGTCGCACTGATGAAACTCGGACTCATCGCCCAACTGGTTTCGGTTGCATTCTCGATGGCTGCCTGCACCATTTTCCCACTGTTCCTGCTGGGCATCTGGTGGACCGGTTCGAACCGGGCAGGGGCAAAAGCCGGACTGCTCGCCGGAATTGTGGTCACGACTATTTCTATAACCTACTTCATTGTTGGGCTCAACGGTGGAGCACTTCCGGGTCAAACCTTCATCTCTTACTGGCTGAATGTCTGGTATTTCGCCTGGATCGGGGCACCATTGTCCATCATCGTGAATATTATCGTTTCTAAATTATCCAAGAATCCTACTCCTGTTGAAATTCGCAAATTTTTGGCCGAACAGGTTCATACCTGATGAAACTAACTGACCTGTTTATTATCACAAAAAGTACGAGGGTGGTGATCAGCATCACCCTCGGCATTTGTGGTACCGCAATCCTGGTAGCAGCATTGTACTACCGTAATCTGAACCGGTCGGATGATCCCCGGTTGGTTCCCGTCCGGGAGCTGATCCTGAAAAGCGAAGCGCTTGCGAATGGCCGCAAAGCACCCGAAGCCTATCTGCTTCTGGATTCGGCACTTCAGCTGTTAAAGGCTGTGCCCGGCTATGAAAGATCTTACGAAGCCGGATTCATTTATAACAATGCTTGTTCGGCCTGGCTCCTTTCAGCCTTGTACGACAGCACACTGGCTGTTTCCGAAAAGAATCAGATGTTGCTGACTGCCCGCACTTTTGCCGACAGCAGCCTGAGAATTTACCGCGACTGGCTGCTCGAATGGGACTCTCTTTCCGATGATCAGATCCGGGGAAAAATCACTCCTCTTTTTAATCCCGAAGATTCGGCATTTGAAGGCCGAAATTTTGATAATATCCTTAAAAAAAGGATCAAGGACATTCGATCCGCACAGATTGAAACCCCGCGGCGATTATCGGTCGGCCTGACCAACCTCGGCACCATTCAACGCCATTTAAACCAGCCGGATTCGGCTTTGATCAGTTTTGCAGAAGCTCTTAACTTGTGGAGTGACAACAGGACCGCCAAAAGCAATCTGAATGTACTTAACGGGGGGGATCCAATCAAACCTTCCCTCATAAAAAGTCTGTTTCCACCCGATAAAAAGAAAAAATAAACCGTATCACCATGAAACCAATTATTCCATTTCTTGCACTTTCATTGATCAGCATGGGCAGTCTGTGCGCCCAGAACACCTCACCGGTCGGCATAAAGTTGTCGGGATATGTCAGAACGGACGTGTTTCGCGACACCCGGCAGTCTACTCCCTCAAACGGCTTGCGGGAAGGCCACTTTTACCTGTTTCCTGATAACGTTGCACTGGATGCAAATTCGGTGGACATCAATGCTCATCCTTCATTTCATATGCTCAGCATCCAAACCCGCTTACGGGCGGACATAACCGGTCCGGATGCCTTTGGGGCAAAAACTTCAGGAGCCATTGAAGCAGAATTTTTCGGAACCAGTGAAGCCGATGTGAACGGATTCCGGCTTCGGCATGCGTACACAAAACTGGATTGGAAAAACACCTCCCTGCTTATCGGGCAAACCTGGCATCCGATGTTCCCGACCGAATGTTATCCCGGCACGGTCAGTTTCAACACCGGTGCTCCATTTACCCCATTCAGCAGGAATCCGCAGATCAGGCTAACCCATAATCTCGGAAAAATATCGGCCAGTTTAACTGCCTACTCACAACGCGATTTTACCAGTACGGGCCCGGATGGTTCGAGCAACAAGTATATCAGAAACAGCGGATTACCCGGTTTTAATGCGCAGATCAGGATTCCCGTAACTTCGGCTGGATTTGCCTTGATCGGGGGTGATTACAAAACGCTCCAACCGGAACTGCGTACCACATTAAACTATGAAAACCCTAATTTACTGACCAGTGTAGCCGGTTTTGCCACGCTTCACTTGAAGACCCGGCCAATCTCCGTAACCATGATGGGTGCCTATGTCCAGAATGCCACTGACCTGGTGATGATCGGCGGTTATGGCGTGGCAGATATTGTGGATCCTCTTACGGGTGTTCGGACATTTTCTAATCTGACCACTGCATCCGGATGGATTGATATCTATACCAACGGCCAGAAAGTTCAGGCAGGACTTTTTGCCGGATACAGCAAAAACCTGGGTTCAGGAACTGAATTCATGGGTCCACTCTTCGGTCGCGGAACCAATATCGACCACCTGGCCCGGATTGCCCCACGCCTGCTGGTTATACAGGGAAAATTCACTTTTGCTGCGGAATTCGAAACAACCATTGCCGCCTACGGTCAGACCGACACCTACGGTAAAGTCCAGGATGCCAAACCGGTGACCAATTATCGAATCCTGCTGGCTGCGATCTATAAATTCTAATGGGTGTGAAAATCGTTGGCAGCCATGAGCATCAGGTTGTCGATTTCCTGAACGGCCTTCCCCAGGAGGTATCGCATTTCAACGGAGGTCAAGGCGGGATCAATGAGGTTCCCCGGTTCCTCCCCGGCACGTAATGCCTCCTGCTGACTGATCAGGCGAAGTTTCATCAGTACTTTCCATGCCTGTATGGTGCCGGTGAGGATCTCCCTGCTGAAGGTGCCCCGTTTATACAGACCGATGCATTTTTCTACTGTCGACGGTTCCTTTTCCCCATGCCGCATGGCATACAGCCGTACGATACCCGTAAGGGGCATCAGCAGTCTTTTTAAACTGACTTCCGGAGTCTCCAGCACATGTTTCCCGGGAGTAAAGGGTTTCCAGGCAGCCGCCATATGGTGGAAATAGATGTCATTGGTACGCAGATCCGATTCCATAAAATCCCGCAATGAATCTACCAGCTCGCGGTTACCGGAAACGTAAGAAAAATCGAAGAAAATACTCATTTCCAGCAATTCCTCAGGTCCGGGATTTCGGGTCCATTTCAGAAAATATTCTTTCCACTTTGATACCGGCTGACACCAGCTCGGGTTTCCGGCCATGACGTTCCCTTTGCAGCGTGCATAGCCGATATCTGCCAACCGGTCATTCATACGCGATGCTAAAGCCAGAAAGTATTTTTGCACTTCGCCCGCCTGTTCATCAGGGACATCCTCATAAATCAAAGCATTATCCTGGTCTGTTGCCAAGGTTTGTTCACCGCGACCGGCACTCCCCAGCTGCATAACCGCAAATGCAGCCGGAGCCGGACCTGTTTCCGTTAGCAGCATCCCGACCACTCGTTGGGTGATGGCATCTGAGATCCGGGAAATAAACCTGACAATCAATAACGGATCGGCACCTCCCTCAATCAGGCTTCCGGCCAGTCGGGAACTTGCCTTGAATTCCGCTCTGATCGCTTCCGTTGAATCAGCCCCTAAAATCCGGGAAAGTATCTGATCCGGAAATCCTGTCCACACATCAGCCAGATTTTTAAAATGAGGGATCCCTGGCCATTCACCCTTGCTGGCCCGAACCGCCAGGTTTTCATCATTTAACTCTCCCACCGGTAAAAAATCCGGGGACATTGCCGGAGTCAACAGTTCCAGCACACCTTCGTACCACTTTTCCCCCGGCAGATCAGAGCGGGTAACCATGCTCAGGTTCATCCAGAGCATTTTACCGTCGCGGGTCCGGATCTTCACCGGAACCCCTAAAATCTCACCGCCGGATTGCAGCATCTCCATATACAACTTGTGTTCTTCGCTGTCAATAAAGAAGGTGTCAACCGACTCCCGGGCCAATTCACTTTCAGCGTCAAACCCCAGCAATTGGACAAGAGATGCATTGGCAGCCAGAAACCTGCTTTTCCGCGCCCAGGTGCTCCTGAAGAAACCCATGCCTGCCCGGTCCATCAATCTCTTATCAAAAGGAACAGTAGCGGGATCATGGGAAACCTGGAGGGGTCGGGCAACCATCATTACCGCCTGATCTCCGGAAATCAATATCCGGGAAAAATCAGCATGTATCTGCTTCCGGTCTCCATCCTTACCCACCAAAGTGCAATCTGCTATAATTCTGACCGACAGATCGTTATACATATCCTCCGGACTTGCGAACCTGGAAAGTCCGCCATCCGGTATCAGATCGGACGGTTTTCTGGAAATCAGCTCCATTTCCGTAAAGCCCAGCCAGGACAGGAGGGTTTTATTGACATGAATCCCTTGTCCCGACCAGATCAGCACTCCTTCGGAAGCTGCTTCGGCCAATGCCCTGTAGCGCTCCCTGGATTCGAGCAATTCCTGCTCGGCCGTGCGCCGGCGCACCTCGATCCGATGGCTCTGTCGGGTAATTATTATTAAAAGAATGATGATGAGCAGGC